>JACCUC010000171.1 GCA_013812065.1 Thermoleophilaceae bacterium
ACCACGGGCAGCGCGGCCTGGCGCGACAGACGAGCAGCGGCTTGGCGCTCGAAGCGCCGCAGGCGAGCGCCCGTGAGCGTCGATCCGTTGCGAGACACCCCCGGGACCAGGGCGGCTGCCTGGGCAAGTCCGAGCGCCAGGTGGTCGCCGGTGCGAGCCGTCCCGTAGCGGCGAGCAGCGGGGCGCCGGTCGGCCGCGGCCATGGCGAGCCCGGCGGCCACCTGGGCTCCGGCCACGCCTCGCGGGCCACTCGCCCGCTCGGTGACGAGGCGCTCGAGCAGGAGGCCGGCCAGGAGGGATGGCGCCAGTACGAGCGCCGCTCCGACCGCCTCGTTCGCCCGGTGCTCACCGGCCACCACCGTCCTCATGTCCCTGCGCAACGTCCCGAGCAGCCCCAGGGCGCTTCCGGCGTGCACCGCGACCTCGAAGGACTTGCGCAGCTCGGGATCCATTCCGGCGTAGGGCCAGCCCAGCAGGGCGGGTACCAGCGTCAGATGCCCGGAGCTCGAGATCGGGAGCAGCTCCGCGATGCCCTGCAGCCCACCGAGGGCGGCCGCGTGACGAAGAGGGAGCTCGGGGGCTCTCGACGGCGACGCGGCTATGCGCGCTGGGCCTCGGCGCCGGAGCGCTCGCCACCACCGCGCCCGCGCCACCACCGCACGACCAGCCAGATCGCCGTCAGGACGATCAGCCCCGCCACCACGTAGTCGACGTAGTGCAGGTACCCCTGCCAGGTGCGCCACCGCTCCCCGACCTGGACGCCGATGTAGGTGAGCATCAGCATCCAGGGGATGCATCCCGCGAGCGTGAGGACGCTGAAGCGCCAGAACGGCATCCGCGCCACCCCGGCGGGCAGCGAGATGAAGGTGCGAATGATCGGCAGCAGGCGCGTGAAGAACACCGTTGCGTCGCCGTGGCGCTCGAACCAGCGATCCGCGGTCGCGAGGTGCTTGGGCGAGATGCCGATCTTGCGGCCGTGCTTCTCGATCAGGTCGACGCGGCCCGCACGCCCGACCCCGTAGGCGATCCACGAGCCGACCAGGTTCGACACCGAGGCCACGGCGACCGCCGCAAACAGGGAGTACTCGCCCTCGGCCACGTTGAAGCCGGCGAACAGCATCGTCGCCTCGCTGGGGATGGGGATGCAGGCGCTCTCGAGCGCCATCAGGACGAAGATCCCGACGAGCCCGAGGTCCCCGACCACCCCGACGGCGAAGTCGACGATCGGATCCGTGATCGAGGCGGCGAAAGGCGGCATCGAAGGCGGTTAGGGTAGCTGCCGGTGCCGGTGCCGCTCTTTGCCTCCTCGCTCGCCGCGCAGATGCCGCGCGTCACCGAGCGTCTCGCCGAGGTCGCCGCTTCCGGGCGCTACATCCTCGGTCCGGAGGTCGAGGCCTTCGAGCGCGAGCTTGCCGCCTATCTCGGAGTGGGCCACGTCGTCGGGGTGGGCAACGGCACCGACGCGCTGGCCATCGGCCTGCGCGCGCTCGGTGTCGAGCCGGGCGACGAGGTCGTCGTTCCCTCGTTCACCTTCTACGCGACCGCCGAGGCCGTGGCGGCGATCGGGGCGCGGCCGGTGTTCTGTGACGTCGACCCCGAGACCTTCTGCTTGACCGCCGAGACGGTCGAGCCCGCTGTGGGCGTGGGCACGCGGGCGATCCTGCCCGTGCACCTGTTCGGGAACGTCGCCCCGGTCGCCGAGCTGCGGCGCCTCGGTCTGCCGATCCTCGAGGACGCCGCACAGGCGGCGGGTGCGACGCTCGACGGTCGGCGGGCCGGCGCCCTGGGCGACGCCGCGGCCCTCTCCTTCTTCCCCTCGAAGAACCTCGGCGCGCTCGGCGACGGCGGAGCGATCGCAACGAGCGACCGGGAGGTGGCCGAGCGAGCTCGTCTGCTGCGGTCCCACGGCTCTCGCGACAAGCTCACCTACACCGACGTCGGGTACAACTCACGGCTCGACGCCATTCAGGCCGCCGTCCTGCGGGTGCTCCTGCCCAAGCTCGACGGTTGGAACGCCCGCCGCCGCCGGGTCGCCGCCGCCTACGCGGAGGGCGGCCTCGCCGAGCACGTGACGCTGCCGAGCGTCCCCGCGGCGGTCGACCACGTCTACCACCTCTACGCCGCCCGCCACTGCGACCCCCAAGCCCTCATCGCGCGACTCGCCGCTCGGGGGATCGAGGCGCGCGGCTACTACCGCGTGCCCGTCCACCGTCAGCCGGCACTGGCCCCGTATCTTCCGGCCGGGCGGCCGCCCCACCTGCCCGGCACCGAGGAGGCCGCCGCCACCAACGTCGCCCTGCCCATGGGGCCGGAGCTGAGCGACGACCAGGTCGCCGAGGTGATCGCCGCGTGCGCATCTGGGTCGACCTGACCAACAGCCCTCACGTGCTCGTCATGCGCCCGCTGATCGAGCGCATTCGCGCCCGCGGGCACGAGGTCGAGGTCACCGCGCGGGACTTCGCGCAGACGCTCGAGCTGTGCGCGCGGCTCGGGATCGCCGCGACGGCGATCGGCCGCCACCGCGGCGGACGCATGGCGGACAAGGCGGCCGGTCTCGCCACCCGGTCGCTCGCGCTCGTCCGCTGGGCGCGCGGGCGTCGCTTCGACCTCGCGCTCGGCCACGGCTCGAACGACGTCACCATCGCCGCCCGCCTGCTGCGGATTCCGAGCGCCACCGCCTTCGACTACGAGTGGGCGACCGTCCAGCACACGGTCAACTGCCGCCTGGCCCGGGCGGTCGTCGTCCCGGACGCGATCCCGCCCGAGCGCCTGCGCCGCTACGGCGCGAGCGAGCGGACGCTGCGCCGTTATCCCGGCCTCAAGGAGGAGTACTACCTGGCCGACTTCGAGCCCGACCCCGCCGTACTCGACGAGCTCGGGCTCGACCGGTCGCAGCCGCTCGCGGTCGTCCGCACCCCGCCGGCGGTCTCGCTCTACCACCGCTTCGAGAGCCCGCTCTTCGCGCAGGTGCTCGAGCGCCTGGGCGGAAGACAGACGGTGGTGCTCCCCCGAACACCAGCGCAGCGCGCCGAGCTCGTCGCGCGGGGCGGCCTTGTCGTCCCCGAGCACGCGATCGACGCCCAGAGCCTCGTCGCCTTCGCCGATCTCGTCATCTCGGCCGGAGGCACGATGAACCGCGAGGCGGTCGCTCTGGGTACGCCGGTCTGGACGACCTTCGCCGGGCGCCTCGGCGCCGTCGACGAACGGCTCGTGGCCGAGGGTCGCCTGCACCAGCTCGCCGACCCGGCTCAGGTCGCGCTCGAGCGGCGCTCCTCCCCGCCCGCCGCGCGGGTCCGCCGCGATCCGAATCTACTGGTCGACATGCTCCTGTCGGCCTAGACTGACGCCCTTCGATGTCCCGCCTCGCGTCCTCCGTCCACGCCCGCCGCCTCGTCCAGCTCCTGGCCGACGCCGCGATCGTCGCCGGCGCCTACTACCTCGCCTTCGTGCTGCGGTTCGACGTCGGCGTGCCCGAGCGCTACGAGGAGCTGCTCCTCGTCACGCTCCCGTTCGTCGTGGCCGGCAAGGTCGCCGTGTTCGCGCTGTTCGGCTCCTACCACAAGCTCTGGCGGTTCGTGGACCAGCGCGACCTGGAGTCGATCGTGCGAGCGGTGATCGTCGCCAGCCTGCTGCTCGTCGTGGCCGTGTTCCTGCTCTCTCCGGTGGAGGACGATCCTCCTCGCGGGGTCGTCGCGCTCGACTTCCTGCTCACCCTGGCCGGCGTCGCCGGGGCCCGACTCCTCGTGCGCGGCATCGTCGAGCGGCGGCCGCGCTGGACGCTCGCGCCGCGCGGCGCGCGGGAGGTCCTGATCGTGGGCGCCGGGGGCGGCGGGCAGTCGGTGGCCTTCGAGCTGCGGCGCAATCCGGAGCTCCGCACCGAGCCGATCGGCTTCGTCGACGACGATCCCCGCAAGCGGCGGATGCGCGTGGCCGGCCTCAAGGTCCTCGGCACGACCGACGACCTGGCGCGCATCCTCGACTACGCCGAGCCCCATGAGGTCATCATCGCGATCCCCTCTGCGCCCGGCGCCCTGCGCCAGAAGGTCGTCACCGCGTGCCGGGGGCGGGAGATCCCGGTGCGCACGCTCCCCACGGTCTTCGAGCTGCTCTCCGGCGGGGTCGACCTCCTGCGCCAGGTGCGCGACGTTCGGGTCGAGGACGTGCTGGGCCGCGAGCCGGTGCGGGCCGAGCTCGACCGCGCGGGGTCCTACCTGGCCGATCGCACGGTCCTGGTTACGGGCGCCGGAGGTTCGATCGGTGCCGAGCTGTGCCGTCAGATCGCCCGCGTCGGTCCCAAGCGGCTCGTGCTCGTCGAGAACGCCGAGGCCGCCCTGTTCGAGATGCGGCGCGAGCTCGGCGACGGGCGCCACTTCCACCGCGCCGTCTCCGTGCTGGCCGACTGCCGCGACGCCACGCGCATGCGCGAGGTCTTCGCCGAGCACCGGCCCGCCGTCGTCTTCCACGCTGCCGCCTACAAGCACGTGCCGCTCATGGAGGAGAACCCGGTCGAGGCCGTGCGCAACAACGCCGTGGCCACCCGCATCGTGGCCGCCGCCGCCGCGGAGTCGCTCGTCGAGCGCTTCGTGCTCGTCTCCACCGACAAGGCGGTCCAGCCCGAGACCGCGATGGGCGCGTCGAAGGCACTCGCCGAGTGGGCGGTCGAGTCGGCCCAGAACCGGTTCCCGGCCACCCGCTTCGCCACCGTGCGCTTCGGCAACGTGCTCGGCTCGTCGGGTTCGGTGGTACCGATATTCCGGCGTCAGATCGCCGCGGGCGGGCCGGTGACCGTGACGGACCCAGCCATGACTCGCTACTTCATGACGATCCCGGAGGCGGTGCAGCTGATCATCCGCTCCGGCGACCTGGGAGCGGGCGGCGAGGTCTTCGTGCTCGACATGGGCGAGCCTGTGCGGATCGTCGACCTCGCGCACAACATGATCCGCCTGTCCGGCCACGAGCCGGGAGCGGGCATCGCGGTCGAGATCGTCGGCCGCCGACCGGGCGAGAAGCTTCACGAGCAGCTCTTCAACGGCGACGAGGCTCCGCGCCCGACCGCGGCCGAGAAGATTCTCGCCGCCGAGCGCCCCGCTCTCGACTCGGCGTGGGTGGAGGAGGCGTTCGCGCGCGTCGAGAGCGTCGCCTACGCCGGCGATCCGGGCGGTATCGCGGACGCGGTGGCCACACTGGCACGTGAGCGGGAGGAGCTCGCCGCCGCTCGGGTGCCCGCGGCGCTCGCGCTCGGCGAGGAGACAGAGGCGACGTCCCGCAGCGGTGGCCGCGGGTACGTTTAGGGTACGGCGTTGTGGAAGTGATCCAGCAGATCGGCGCCTTCGCGGGCTTCGCGGCGGTGATCGGGCTGGCGGTCCTGAGCGCGCTGTACTTCTCGCAGGCCCGTGACCTGAGGCGCCTGCGCGAGTGGGCGGCTCGGATCGCGGCGAGCGACGGTCGAGCAGGCGCCGAGTCGCAGGCCCAGACCGCCGCGGGCGCTGAGCGGCCGGGCCAGGAAAGGGACGCCTCGCAGACCGGCGCCGGTGC
>JACCUC010000172.1 GCA_013812065.1 Thermoleophilaceae bacterium
CGGCTCGGCGGGCCGTGGCGGAGGAGGACTCGCCGGTGCGGACTCCGTTCGCCCGCGACCGCGACCGGATCGTCCACTCGAAGGCGTTTCGCCGTCTCAAGCACAAGACCCAGGTCTTCATCTCCCCGGAGGGCGACCACTACCGCACCCGTCTGACCCATACGCTGGAGACCGGCGGAATCGCGCGGACGGTGGCGCGCGCGCTCGCGCTGAACGAGGACCTGACCGAGGCGATCGGCCTCGGTCACGACCTAGGCCACCCCCCGTTCGGCCACATCGGCGAAAGCGTTCTCGACCGGCGCCTGCGCGAGCTCTACGGCACGGGCTTCCGCCACAACGAGCACTCGCTGCGGGTGGTCGAGCACATCGAGCGGGAGGGGCGGGGACTGAACCTCACCGAGCCAGTGCGGGACGGCATCCTGCGCCACACGCGACCCGAGGCGCCCGCCACGCTCGAGGGGCGGATCGTGCGCCTCGTCGACCGGATCGCCTACATCAACCACGACATCGACGACGCCGTGCGCGCGGGAGTGCTCGATGCGACCGAACTCCCAAGGCCGGAGCTCGCCGTGCTGGGTGAGACGGGATCGGCTCGGATCGACACGCTCGTCCGCGATCTCGTCGAGCACTCGGCACCGGCGGGCGAGATCGTCCAGGGCGAGGAGGTCGGCGCGGCGATGGCGCGCCTGCGCGACTTCATGTTCGAGCGCGTGTACCTCGGGGCGGCAGTGCGCGCGGAGCAGAAGCGGATCGAGGGGGTGGTCTCGGCGCTCGTCGGGGCCTGTGCCGAGCGCCCGCCTCCGCCGCTCGCCGCGGGGGCGTCCGAGGCCGAGCGGGTGACCGACTGGATCGCCGGCATGACCGACCGCTACGCCGAACGGGCGTACGCAGAGCTCGCGCCAGCCGGGGGTTCATAAAGGCCGTGGCAACGGCTCTCTTCACGCGCGGATCGGTCGAGCGCGTCAAGGACGCGATCGACATGGTCGAGCTCGTCGGCGCGCGCAGCGACCTGCGCCGGGTCGGAACGCGCCACGTCGGCCTGTGTCCCTTCCACGACGAGCGCACGCCGTCGTTCTCGGTCAACGCCGAGCACGGCCTCTACCACTGCTTCGGGTGCGGCGCCTCGGGCGACGCGATTTCCTTCGTGCGAGAGACCGAGGGGCTCGACTTCGCCGAGGCGATCGAGCACCTCGCCGACCGCTACGGAGTCGAGCTCGAGCGCGAGGAGGAGGACCCTCGGGCCGAGGAGGACCGCCGCCGCCGCGAGCGGCTGATGCGCCTGCTCGACCGCACGGCGACCTTCTACGCGCGTTACCTATGGGACTCGGGCGAGGCCCGCGCGGCGCGCGACCACCTCGCCGCCCGCGGCCTCGACGAGCAGGTCCTGCGCGCCTTCCGGGTCGGCTATGCCCCGAGCGCCTGGAACCGGGTGCTCGTCGCCGGCCAGGGAGACGGCTACGCGCCTGCGGAGATGGTCGCCGCGGGGGTCGCCCAGATGGGGCGCCGGGGCGGCTACTTCGACCGCTTCCGCGCGCGCATCACCTTCCCGCTCGCCGACGCGCGCGGGCGCGTGCTCGGGTTCGGAGCGCGCGCGGTGCGCGACTCTCAGAAGCCCAAGTACCTCAACAGCTCGGAGAACGAGCTCTACCGCAAGGGCCGCCACCTGTTCGGGATCGACCGAGCGCGGGCTGCGGCGGCGCGGGCCGGGCGGGTGATCGTCGTCGAGGGCTACACCGACGTGCTGGCCCTCCACGGCGCCGGCCTCGAGGAGTCGGTGGCGATCATGGGAACCGCGCTCACCCCCGAGCAGCTCACGGAGCTCGGCCGGGCGGCCACAACGGTCCTCATGGCGCTCGACGCCGACGCGTCGGGTCAGGAGGCCATGCTCCGGGCCGCACGGGCGGCGGAGCAGAAAGGGATCGAGCTCCGGGTGGTCGAGCTCCCGAAAGGAAGCGATCCCGCCGAGCTGATGGCGGCCGACGGGGCGCCGGCGTTCGAGCGGCTGCTCGAGGGGGCCCTGTCGGTGCCGGAGTTCGAAGCTCGCCGCGTGCTCGACGGCGCCGACCTGCGGACGGCCCACGGACGCGACCGAGCGCTCGAGCTCCTGCGCCCGCTCGTCGCGGCGACCCCGGAGCGCAGCGTGGTGCGCGACGAGCTCGTGCGCCGGGTGACGGATCGGCTCGAGGTGCCGGCGTCGTACCTGGCGCCAGGCAGCGGTCCGGACGGCACGTCGCGGGCAGGGCGCCCAGCGGCACCGGATGCGACCCCGGGCGCAGCGGTCGCCACGCGGCGTGCCCATCCGGGTTCGAGGGCGCCTGCGGAACCCAGTGAGCGAGCCTTTCTCGCCATGTGCGTCGGCCAGCCTCGTCTCGGCCGCGAGCTGTTGCTCCACGCGGGAGAGGGTCACCTGTCCGAGGGAATGCAGCTCGTCCGCGGCCACCTCCTCGAGCACCTGGACGACCCTCTCGCCGATCTCCCCGACGAGGAGTCCACGGCCGCGCTAGTCACCGAGATCGCCATGCTCGCGGGGTCTGAGCCCTCGTCCGAGCCGACCCTGCGTCTGAGCTTCCTTCAGCTCGATTTGCGTCGGGTCGAGCGTGAGCTGCGAGCGGCCGCCCGCGAGCGTGACTTCGAGCGCCAGCGGGGGCTGCTCGAAGAACGAGAGCGGGCGCGTGAGCGGGTCACGGAGCTGATGGGGGAGACGGGTTGAGCGCGCGGCGGGCGGGTGCCCGGTGATGAGCGAGTAGAGCTCGGGGGGTGGGACTCGAACCCACAACCTAGGCGTTAACAGCGCCTCGCTCTGCCATTGAGCTACCCCCGATCGCCCAGTCGAGCTCGCCGCGTGCGGCTCGATTGGTGGGCGCAGTCTAGACGCTGGTGACGCCGGCCTCGACCTCGGCGTGGCAATTGGAACAGAGCAAGACGCACTTGCGAGCTTCCTCACGCGCGCGGGCGAGAGACCGGGCCGAGCCGTAAAGCGCGATGCCGAACGCCTTGGTCGTCGGGTCGACGTGGTGGAAGCTCAGCGCACGCAGGCAGCGCGAGTAACCGCACACGGCACAGCACCCGCCGGCTTCCTCAACCAGGGTGGCCTTTATCTCACGGCGCCGATTCGCGACGTACATGGAACGGCACCGCAGGCAGCGATACCCGCGATCGTCGAACCATCGGTGGAGGGTCAGACCGTGATGAGGGCAGGTCGCTCGAGCGTCTTGAGGGCCGTCGCGCTCAGCCTCGTTGACTGGGCGGCGCCCGCGACGACCATCGGTCTTGAGGCCGTAGCGGCGTAGCCAGTGGCGCACGGACGTCGGACTGCGGTCGAGGCGCTCGGCGATCTGGCGGATGCTGAGACCCTCTTCAACCAGGGCGGAGAGGGTGGCGCGCTCGACACAAACGCGCGGCGCGACCGCGTCCACTTCGGCGAGCGTCTCCGTTCCATGGTGCGAGGCTCCGAGTCGTCCTTGACTCATGCAGCGAACGTTAGTTCGTGTGTCGGACGGAATCGCGGCTCCGCTCTGCAGCGGAGCGGGCGCCGGCATGAGGCGCGCACAGGTCTTCGAGCACATCCGCCGCCGTCGAGGCGCCTGGACGCGTTCGCGCCGTCGCCGCAAACTCGTATGCCTGCTTGGAGTAGCGCGAGTCGCCCACGACCCGCCGCACCGCGAGTCGGACGCTCCACGGTCGCGTCAGCCGCCACGGCAAGGAGACGCCGGCACCGGCCCACGCCACGCGCGCCGCGTTCTCGCCCATGTCGCCACCCGCGGGCGAGCAGATCACCGGCGCGCCCGCCGCCAGCGCCTGCGCCACCGTCCCGTGTCCCCCGTGACAAACCACGGCGGCGCAATGCGGCATCGTGCGCGAGTAGGAGGGCCAGTCGAGGACGCGCGCATTGCGCGGAACCCGGACCCCCGCGGGCAAAGGCCGCCCATTGGTGGCCGCGAGCACCCGCACCGGCTCGCTCGCCAACCCCGCGAGCGTCGCGCGCAGGAGCCGATGCGAGGGGTCCTGCGACGTGCTCGGAGCCACCAGCACGAGCGGCTCCTCACCCGGAGGGGCGGACCCGGCATCCTCCTCCGCGGGTCGCTCCCAGACCAACGGCCCCGTTACCCGCGCCCAGGTCGGCATTGTGCGCGCCGCCTCGAGTTGCGGGAAGGTCGCGACGAGCGTGAGCCGGCGGGACAGGCCGCCATGCACGTCGGCGAGCGGCGGCAGCCCCACCCGAGCGCGGGCGCCGTTGAGCTCGTCGCGGCCGCGGCGCACCGCCGCCCACGTGAGCGGGTCGACCGCTCGCCACAGCGTTCGTCCAACCTTGGTGCGGGGCGGCTGCGCTCCGGTCGAGTAGGGCGGCAGACCGGGTTCCGGAGTGGGGAGGAGGTGCGGCACGAGCGACACCCAAGGCCGCTCCTCGAGCTCTGCGGCGAGGCTCGCCGCCACGGTCAGGATGTCGACTACCACCACGTCGGGATCGAAGTCACGGATCAGCGGCCGGGTCTCGCGGGCGGCGCGTACGGCCGCCTGGTACGGAGTGAACGCCTGGCCGGGCCCCGGCCACACGTGGTACTCGGGAGCGGGAGCGAAGAGCATCGCCTCGCGCACGACGTCGGCCTCCCAGCGTCGCCAGGTCTGTATGCAGACCTCGTGCCCGCGCGCGCGGAGCTCGCGGCCGAGGGCGATCGCGGGGAAGGCATGGCCCGGGTCGCCGAAGGCGGCGACCAGATAGCGGGCGGCCACAGCGGCTCAGCCCCGCCCGCGAGTGCCTACAGGAAGCTCGCGAGCGCGCGCATGGTCCGCGAGCGACCCTCGAGGTCCATCGCCATCGGGCTCGCGATCAGCGTGCCGATCCCGGCGTCGCGGTAGACGGCGAGCCGCTCCCTGATTCGGTCTTCGGGGCCGCACAGCGCCACCTCGTCGATCAGCTCGACGGGGATCGCCGCCGCCGCCTCGTCGCGCTTGCCCTCGAGATAGAGATCCTGGATCTCGGTCGCGGCGTCGTCGTACCCGTAGCGGCGGACCATGGTGTTGTAGAAGTTCTTCTCCCGCGAGCCCATACCGCCCACATACAGCGCGATGAACGGGCGGACGGCGTCGCGGGCGCGGTCGAGGTCGTCGTCGACGGCCACGTTGACGTTCGGAGCGAGGTCGAAGGAATCCGGTAGCTCGCGCCCACCCCGCTGCGCGCCCTCCTCGAGGAGCTCCCGGAACTCGCCGACCTTCTCGGGCTTGAGCAGGAACGGCATCCAACCGTCGGCGACCTCGCCGGCCAGGCGAGTGTTGTTGGGTCCGAAGGCCGCCAGGTAGATCGGAAGATGCTCCTGGACCGGGGCGATGGTGAGCTTGAGCGCCTTGCCCGGGCCGTCGGGGAGCGGCAGGGTGAAGACCTCGCCGTCGTACTCGACTCGCTCGCGCGCCAGCGCCTTGCGAACGATCTGGATGTACTCGCGCGTGCGCTGGATCTGCTTGGGGAAGCGCTGCCCGTGCCAGCCCTCGGCGACCTGCGGACCCGACGCTCCGATCCCGAGGATCATGCGCCCGTCCGAGATGTTGTCGAGCGTCGCGGCGGTCATGGCGCACATCGCCGGGGAGCGCGCCGGGATCTGGAAGATCGCCGAGCCCACCTTGATCCGCTCGGTCTGCGAGGCAAGCCAGGAGAGGACGGTGGCGGCGTCCGATCCGTAGGCCTCGGCGGCCCAGACCGAGTCGAAGCCGAGCTCCTCGGCCTCGCGCACGAGTTCCAGTTGGCCGGAGGCCTCGAGTCCCAGCCCCCAGTAGCCGACATGGAGTCCCAGTCGCACTCGTCTCGACCTCGCTACATCCGGTCGCCGGGCCGTACGAATTGCACCTCGGGCACGAGGCAGTGCGTCGAGGTCCGCAGCAGGAAGCGGACCGCCTCGGCGAGGTCCTCGGGCTGGATCATCTCCTCCTTGGGCACCGCCTCGTTCCAGTCGGTCATCGGCGTGGCGACGAAGCCGGGGCAGAAAGCCGTGACCTGGACCCCGTCGTCCTTCACCTCGCCCTGGGTGGCCTGGCTCAGCCCGACGACCGCGGCCTTCGTGGCCGAGTACGCGGCGATCCACGGCTGGCCGTACTTGCCGGCGATCGACGACATGTTGAGCAGCAGCGCCTTCCCGTGCTCCCGACCGGCCTCGCGCAGCATGGGGATCGCCTCGCGCGTCATGAGGAAGACCCCGCGCAGGTTGACGTCGATCTGGAGGTCGAGCCGCTTGGTGTCGAGCTCGGCGATCTCGGAGCCGATGCCGATCCCCGCGTTGTTGACGAGCACGTCGAGCCGTCCGTAGCGGTCGCGATGGGCGGCGGCGAGTCCCTTGATCTCGTCCTCCTCCGACATGTTCGCCGTCACGGGGTTGACGTCGAGCCCTGCGTCGGTGAGGCCCTTAGCCGCGTCCTCGAGCTTCTCGGCGCGGCGGGCGGAGACGGTGACCCCGTAGCCGTCCTCGGCGAGGGCGCGGGCGATGGTCAGCCCGATGCCGCTCGAGGCGCCGGTGACGAGGGCCGCACGGTCGGGCATGGGCGAGGGTCCTCCTTGCGTCGGTGAGGGAGCGCCGGATGCGCAGGGTGCGACGCGGTGGAGACTACCTTGGGGCGGGGCCATCTCACCGCGCTCCCGCGGCGGTGCACGCACGCGTACCCTCCCGATGAGCGGGCCGGTAGCTCAGCGGTCAGAGCAGCGGACTCATAATCCGTCGGTCGCAGGTTCGAATCCTGCCCGGCCCACAATAGGAAAGCCCCGCTCAGGCGGGGGTTTTCTCGCCGGTCGGAGGCGGGCGCTAGGCACCTCATCGGCGAGAAGTGTGAACAAAGTGCGAACGTCCGACGCCCGTGCGACTCTCGTACGAACGCCGGGAGGGCGAGTCGTCGCCCCTGGTCGAGGAGCTGCTGATCGCCTGAGCCGTCCGCGGGGCGCGCTAACGTGCGTTCCGAGTCGGTGTCGTGTCGCCGCTACTCATTCGCTGCTTCGGTCGCCCGTCCCCACCTCGGGGGCGGGCGTCGAGCTTTCCGTCCGCACCCT
Source organism: Thermoleophilaceae bacterium (assembly GCA_013812065.1). Classification (GTDB taxonomy): domain Bacteria; phylum Actinomycetota; class Thermoleophilia; order Solirubrobacterales; family Thermoleophilaceae; genus JACCUC01. Next base: position 7,028 of record JACCUC010000172.1, read on the forward strand.
GCTGTAGGTTCGGGATCGCGAATGGGGAAGCGAACGATGCACGCCACCGATGCCCCCCTCGCCTGACCCGCAAGCCGAGCGCGTCTTCGTCTGCACGGCGCCGCCGCCCGAGTGCGACGACCCGGCAGGCACCCCGGCCTGGCAGCGTGCTCAGCAGCTAGCCGCGAAGGTCAACGCCCCGCCGCGCGAGCAGCGCGTCCGCCAACTTGAGGAGCAGCAACGCGAGGCACTTCGACGCGGCGACCGCGAGCGGGCCGTGCTCGTGCGAGCGCGCCTCGCCGACGCGCGCGCGCGACTTCAGCGCGATCGCCAGCTGCTCCGTCAGCCTGACCCGCTGCGCCGCGCGCGCCCAACCGCTCGGCTCACGATCCGCGCGCCGCGGCGTCCCCGGG
>JACCUC010000258.1 GCA_013812065.1 Thermoleophilaceae bacterium
GTCGTGCGCTGTTTCGTCGCGGGCCTGGCGGCCTCGCAGCTGCACATCATCGAGGGCATCTCGGGGACCGGCAAGACCAGCCTGCCACTGGCGTTTGCGGAGGCGATCGACGCCCCGGTCGCGGTGATCGCCGGCTCCCGCAGCGCGCCGATCCGGCGGGAGGTGGCGCGCGCCCTTGCGGGCCTGCTCGGGAGCGCGACCCTAAACGAGCTCGACGCCGGTCACCTCGTGCCGGTCGAGGCGCCGGAGGCGGTCGCGAGCGCCGTGGCGGAGGTCGCGGCGCGGTGAGGTCTCGTCGCTCTCACGCGCTGCTCTCGCGGATCGCCCCCGCCGCCGCCGCCCTCGGGCTCCTCCTCGGACTCGCGAGCTGCGGCGGGGAGCCGGCCGAGTCCCCGGCGCCCCCGAGCTCAGAGCCGACCCCGGCCGCCGGAGGCCGGACCCAAGCCCGCGAGCCCGAGCGCGACGGCGAGCGCCGCCCCGAGCGCTCGCGCGGTGGCCCGCGCGTCGAGACGATCGTCACCGGGCTCGACACGCCCTGGGAGATCGCTTTCCTGCCCGACGGTCGCGCACTCGTGACCGAGCGACCGGGTCGCGTGCGGCTGCTCTCGCGCGCCGGCGAGCTGCGCCGGGAGCCGGTGGCCGAGATCGAGGTCGCTGAGATCGGCGAGGGCGGCCTGCTCGGACTCGCCGTCGACCCGCGCTTTCGGAGCAACCGATTCGTCTACCTGTACCGCACGACCCGCGACCAGATCGAGATCCTGCGCTACCGCCTCGAGGACGAGGAACTCGTCGACGAGACGAAGATCCTCGACGGCATCGACGTCGGCCCGATCCACGACTCGGGGCGGCTGCGCTTCGGCCCCGACGAGCGCCTCTACATCAACACGGGCGACGCCGGGAACCCGCGGCTCGCCCAGGATCCGCGGAGCCTGAACGGCAAGACCCTCCGGATGGAGCCCGAGGCCTACCGCGGCGAGGGCGGGCGCCCGGAGATCTTCAGTCTCGGGCACCGCAACGGCCAGGGCCTCGACTGGCAGCCGGGCACCGGGCGCCTGTTCGAGACCGAGCACGGCCCCGTCGGGTTCGACGAGGTCAACATCCTCGAGCAGGGCGACAACTACGGCTGGCCCGAGGCCGTCGGCAGCGAGCAGGAGGGAAGCCGGTTCCACGCCCCGATCACGATCTATCCGGACTCGATCGCACCCTCGGGAGCCTCGTTCGTGACCATGCCGGGCTCCGACTGGACGGGCGACTTCGTGCTCTCCGCGCTGATCGGCGAGCAACTTCGTCGCCTGAAACTTGACGGCGCCCGCGTCACCGAGAACGAGCCGCTGCTCAAGGGAAGGTACGGCCGGCTGCGCACCGTTCGCGAAGGCCCCGACGGCGCTCTCTACGTGCTCACCAGCAACCGCGACGGGCGCGGCGAGCCGACCGAGCAAGACGATCGCATCCTGCGCATCGTTCCGCCGGCGGGCTGAGGCCCGCCCCAAGACCCAGCCCCGCCTCCCCTATAGTCGCCGCATGTCCGACTCCGGTTTCCGTCCGCGGAGCGGCTGAGGTGGCGGCGCTCACCCCCGAGCAGCGCCGCACGCGCGCCCGTATCGAGACGTTGATCCGCCTGGCCGCACCGGGCCTCAACCTGGTGCTCGCCGTCGGCGACCGGCTCTCGCGTCTGGTCGAGCCCGAGGATCACGATTACTACCCGCCGCGCGAGGCGACGATCGAGCCCCCGCCGGCTCGGCGCAGATGACGGACGCGGCCTCCGACCAGCTCGCCTGGGAGCAGCGCCGGAGGCCAGTCGCGGCGGGCGCGGCGGTCCTGGCCGCGCTGCTCTTCGTCGCTGGGAACATCTATCTCAGTCTCGCCGTCGGGCAGCAGCCGCGGGGCATCGGCCAGCAGCTCGCCGTCCTCGATCGCGAATCGACCGACTACCTGATCGCCGCTCTGCTGCTGGCCGGCGCCTACCTGCTGCTTGGCGTCACGCTCGCGTTCCTCTACCGGGCGGTCAAGCACCGCCGTTCCCAGCTTCCGACCGCGGCGTTCGCCCTGACGGTCTTCGGAGCGATCGTCGCGCCGGCCGCCGCGGTGCTCACCCAGGTCGCGGCTCAGGACATCGCAGCCGAGTTCCTTGCCTCGGGGCCGCGCACGGTGGCTCGGGCCAACGACCTCCGGCGCGACTCGACCGCGCTGCAGGTGGTCAGCGGGCTCGGCTTCGCGGCCAACCTGGCCCTCGGGACGGCGATGGTGTTCATCTGCCTGAACGCACTCCGTACGGGGCTTTTGAGCCGCTTCATGGGCGGGCTCGGGGTCGGCATCGGGATCCTGCTCGCCGTCCCGCTGATCGGCAAACCGCTCGTGCCCCTGCTCTTCCTCTTCTGGCTCAGCGCGCTCGCGGCCCTCCTGCTCGACCGCTGGCCCGGAGGACGCGGGCCCGCCTGGGAGACCGGGCAGGCCACGCCCTGGCCTACGATGGCCGAGCAGAACGCCGAGCTCGAGCGCCGGCGCGGTGCGCTCGACCGCGGCCGCAAGCCCGAGGGCACGACCGAGGAGGATCGCGAGGAGTACGCCGGTTCGGACGGCCCCCCAGCGACGACAAGCCCGGATGTGCGCAGCAGCAACGGCGCCTCGAAGTCGTCGTCGCGTGCGAAGCGCAAGCGCGGTCGCCGCCGCTGAATCTCGCACGGGCGGGGAGCGCGGCTCAGCTCCCGGTCGAGCTCACCCGGCGGACGCTTCTGAGGCACCTCCGATCCAGGCCCGGAGACGAGAACGGGGCCGGCCGGTTGGGCGACCCCGTCTCGAATCGTCTGCCGTCGGCCCGGAGGCCGAGACGCGCGAACCCTAGCTCCGCAGCGAGTCCTCCGCCGGGTTCTCGGCCCCGTTCTCCGCGGCGTCGTCGCGCGGCCTGGGCGCCGCCTGCACGACGCGCTCGCACGAGCCGTTGGGGTTCTCGGCCGTCGCGTCGACGATCACGTCGACCAGGTCGAGCCGGGCGACATCGTTGCCCGGCCCGCAGTCGACCTTGTCGGCCTCGCCGTCACGGGTACGGAGGTCATCGTTGCCCTGCTCGCCGTGGAGGGTGTCGCCGAGCACGTCGTCGGGTCCGCTGACGTCGGCTCGGGCGAGCGCGAACAGGACATCGTTGCCTGTGCCGCCGAAGCTCTCGTCGATCCCGCGGTTGGCGAAGATGAGGTCGGGGCCTCGGTTGCCGCGGGATACGTCGTCGCCGCTGCCGCCGGAGATCACGTCCCGACCGGCGTTGCCGTTGATGCGGTCGTTGTTGGCTCCGCCGTGCAGGCGATCGCGGCCGTCGCCGGCGATGACCCGGTCGTTCCCCGTGCCGCCGAACACCCGGTCGCGGCTCACGAGGTCGCCGGTGTTCGGAGCGTCGCCGACGAGCCTGTCCGCGCCGCTGTTGCCGATTATCAGGTCCCCGCCCGCGGTGCCGCGAACGTCGTCGTCGCCGGCTCCGCCGACGAGGCGGTCGGCGCCACCCGCGCCGCGGACGGTGTCGTTGCCCGCCCCGGCGCCGACGCGGTCGTTGCCCGGGCCGACGTTGACCTGGTCGTTGCCGCCGAGGGCGCGCACGCGATCGTTGCCGCCGAGCGCGGAGATCTGGTCGGCCTCTGGGGTGCCGGTGAGGTTGTCGGGTCCGTTGGTGCCGCTGATCGTCGCGGCGAGCGCGACGGCGGCGGTGGCGAGGCCGAGCACGGCAAGGCCCACCAACGTCGTGATGAAGCGAGTACCCTTCGTCATGAGGGGCGACTCCTTTCGTCGGGTGTCGCCCCTCTACACCTTCCGTCCCGGGAGAAGTTGCGGTGGGGTTGAGCCATCCTGGTGGCCTCTCCCGCGGCCCCCGGGGCTCATGGTTGCGGCTCTCCACCGCCCTTCGCCGTCGCCACGGCGACGAACCTTGGAGTCAGACCTTGCGGTGCTCGGGCACCCAGGACCCGTCGTCGAGACGCTGGAAGTCCTGGAACAGACCAGGCGTCTCTCGCTGCATCAGCTCCGCCACCTGGCTGAAGATCAGCCGCAGCTCCTCCTCGGCGCCGGGGGCGGTGCGCATCTCGATGACGTGTCGCAGCGTCCGGACGTTCATCGTCACGATGATGTCGGTGCTCAATCCGATCGGCGCCAGGCGGCGCAGAGCGGAGGTCACCTCCTTCTTGACCGAGAACGGCACGTCGTCGTCATCGAGCTTGAGCGTCTCGGCAGCCTCGAGCTGAAACTCCTCGAGCCGCTCAACCAGCTCGACGACTTGGTTGCGCAGCGGCTCGAGCACGGGGGGGATCCGGAAGCCGATGTCGGTCAGGCGCACATAACGGAGGCTCTCCTGGCTGTAGGCCGCACCGGCGCGATGGCGAACGATCTCGTGGGTCGCGACGCGACTGACATCGCGCAAGGCGAAGGAGTAGTTCGCGTGCTCCAGCACGCTTCCGTGGGCGCTCCGCAGAAGGTTCTCGAAGTAGGCGCCCTGGTCGGTCCTCGTACGCCTGACGTTGGCATTGAGGCCCGGCTCCCAACTCCGGTAGCACGCCCGACCGCCGAACTCGACGAGCAGCTCGCCTTCGTTGACGGTCTGCTCGGAAGCGGTGCGGCGGTCGAGCCACGACTCTCCGCCGACGTCTTCGAGGTAGGCGCGCATCTGGTCCAGGTCGACCGAGGGGCGGGCCAGCAGGAAGACTCTAGGCGAGGTCTCACGCATGCGCGCGGACTCGTTCAGGGGCGGCGTGAGTGTGGTCATTGATAAGGAAGGATCGGTTGGTAGGCATGATTCTCGCTGTCCGTTCGGACGCCCCCTCGGTCGCGGCGCAGTTTACGGTCGGTTCCGGCGCGCGTGCGCGGGACCGGTACGATCCGGCCATCCAAGGAGCGCAGCCGGAGACCACCCCGTATGCGAGCTGTCCCTCGTGCGGGTCGGCCGTGAGCCTCTCGCCGGGGGCGACGTGCCCGACGTGCGGAGCGGTCGCGGCGGGGGGATCCGGCCAGACGGCTCCGGGCGCCGATGGCGCATTCGGGGCCGGCCAGGCCGCGGCCGGTGCTCCCTTCCCCCCCGCCCAGTCCGCTCCGCCACCTCGTCCCGACGCCGCCGTCGGGCTCGTCTCGGACTCGAAGGCGCGCGACCTCGTGCTCGTAGCGCATCTCTCGGCGCTCGTCGGCCTCCTCGGGATCCCGAGCCCGCTCGGACCGCTCGTCCTCTGGCTGGCCAAGCGCGACGCGCATCCGTTCGTCGACGCCCAGGCCAAGGAAGCACTCAACTTCAACCTGTCAGCGCTCCTCTACACGGTCGCGATCTTCGTCTTCGGGTTCGTGTTCACCGTCGTGACCTTCGGGCTCGGGATCGTCTTCTTCATCCCCCTGGTGCTGGGGGCGATGATCGCGTGGGTGGTCCTCGTGGTCGTCGCCGCGGTCAAGGCGTCGAAGGGCGAGCTCTTTCGCTACCCGCTGACCATTCGCTTCGTGCGCTGAGCCGGGCGGCCTCGCCCGCGGGGGTCGCGGAGCCCGGAGCCGAGTCGCGTGTCTTAACCGCCGTCGCCGTCGGTCGACAGCACGACCTTGCCGAAGGTCTCGCCCCCGGCGAGCCGCGCGTAGGCGTCGCGCGCCTCCGACAGCGGGAGCGTGCTGTCCAGGAGCGGCCGGACGCCCGTGGCGTCGACCATCCCCACGAGGTCGGCGAGCTCTGAGCGCGTGCCCATCGTCGACCCGACCAGCCGCAGCTGACGAAAGAACACGTGCTGGAGCTCCGCGGGCGGGTCGAACCCGCTCGTCGCCCCCGCGACCACGATCGTCCCGCCGTTCCTCACCGACCGCAGCGAGTGCCTCCACGTCGCCTCACCGACGGTCTCGAGCACGCAGTCGACCCGCTCGGGCAGGCGCTCGCCCGCTTCGTAGGCAGCGTGGGCGCCGAGCTCCACGGCGCGCTCGCCCTTGGCGGGATCGCGGCTCGTGACCCAGACCCGCAGCCCGGCCGCTCGTCCCAGGAGGATCGCCGCCGTCGCCACCCCGCCGCCGGCGCCCTGAATCAGCACCGTCCGGCCGGGGCGCAGCTCGCCCTTGGTGAACAGCATCCGGTAGGCGGTGAGCCAGGCGGTCGGCAGGCAGGCGGCCTCCGGGAACGAGAGCGAGGGCGGCTTGTCGAGCAGGTTGCGTTGGGGCACGGCCACGAGCTCTGCGTGCGTACCGTCGTAGCGCTCGGAGAGGATCGAGAAGTCCGGGGCGAGGGTCTCGTCCTCGGCGGCGCCCGGGGTCGAGACCACGGCGTGGACGATCACCTCGCGGCCGTCCTCGGTCGTCCCCGCGGCGTCGCAGCCGAGCACGATCGGCAGGCGGTCGGGGTCGATGCCGACCCCGCGCAGCGTCCACAGGTCGTGGTGGTTGAGTGACGCGGCGCACACGCGCACGACCTCCCAGCCCTCCGGCGGATCGGGGTCGGGGTGCTCGCCGAGCTCGAAACCCGAGAGCGGGTCCTCGGCCGAGGTGCGGGCGGCGGTGACGGCGAGCATCGAAGCGGGACCGTAGCCGAGGAGCTTCGCGAGGACGGCCTGGCGGAGCTCGATCGCGAGGCGGCTCGCCGCGCACTCTTCAACGACTGCAGCCTTGAGCAACCTCACGAACGTGACTGAAGCCGCAGCCGGCCCAAGAGAAAGGGCCGCCCTGGGGCGGCCCTTTCCTCGAAACCGGCTGACCGCCTAAGGGACGGGAACGATCGGCGGCAACTCGATCGGCGGCAACGCCCCCCGGAGCCTCTCCAGCACTCCGGGCGGGAGCCCCTGCAACGGCGGCGGCAGGCCCGGCAGCGTTTCCGGCAGGCCGCGGCAGTTCATGTTGACCCTGCCCTTCGGGGTGATGACAATGACCCCTTTGGCGCCGGGAGCGAGCCGCTTGCAGTGGACGACGGTAGCCCCCTTGCCCGGGTTGCCCGTCACCAACTTTGGGCCCTGGCCCTGCGCCAGAGCCGGCCCCGCGCCGGCGAGCGCCATAGTCGCCGCCAGGCTGGCCGACAGTCCGATTCTACGAAGTGAGCGCTTCATGTGCCTCCTTCCGGTCTCGTCGATCGCCGAGACCATTCGCATTGGCGGAGGCCGCCCTCCTTCCGAACCCTTGCGGGGAAAGGCTGGCCTCTCTCCCTACACGGACTTGAACGCTGCAGCGCCGCGGAGGTTGGGTCCTTAGCCGCTCGTATGAACGATTGGCCGAGGCCGACTGCCACGTCGCGGCGACCACCGCCCCCGCCTCGAGACAGTCAGAGCGCTGTTCCCACCTCGACCGCGACGCTCATCAGCGGCGCCGGGATCAGCCCGAAGAACACCGTCGCCGCGGCGCACAGGATCGCCACCCCCGCCACCTCGGGCTGTGCGTGTGCGTCGGCTTCCGGCGACCCGCCGCCCACCGGTAGCACTTGGCGCGCCGGCGGGTCCGGCACCCGGATCTCCACCGGGCCGAACCACATCGTCGCGATCACGCGCAGGTAGTAGACGAGCGAGATGATCGAACCGACCACGATGGCCACGCCGAGCACCCCGTAGTCGCCCTCGAAGGTGGCGCGGATGAGGTAGAACTTCCCCCACAGGCCCGCCGTCCCCGGAATCCCGGCGAGTGCGAGCATCGCCACCGTCATCGAAGCGGCGAGCCACGGGCTCGCGCGGCCGAGGCCCTCGAGCGAACGCAGGTCGTCGCCATGCTCGGAGAAGCGCTCGCGCGCGACGATCACCGCAAAGGCGGCGACGTTCATGAGCAGGTAGATGGCCAGGTAGAAGACGGTGGCCTGGAGGCCTAGGCGCGTGCCCACGACGACCCCCGCGAGCAGATAGCCGGCCTGAGCCACGCCCGACCACGCGAGCATCCGCTTGAGCGAGCGCTGCCCGATCGCGCCAAGGTTGCCGATCACGATCGTGGCGATGGCCAGCGCGGCGAGCGCGGGGGCCCAGGTGTCGATCGCGTCAGGCAGGGCGTCGAGGAAGAAGCGCAGGATGATCCCGAAGGCGGCAGCCTTGGTGGCGACGGCCATGAAGGTGGTGATCGGGGTCGGCGCGCCCTGATAGACGTCGGGCGTCCACTGATGAAACGGCGCGATCGAGGCCTTGAAGGCGAGGCCGGTCACAGCGAGCGCGACGCCGGTGAGCAGCAGCGGATCCGTGGCCGTCGCGCCAGCGCCCACGGCCCGCGCGATCGAGTTGAAGCCGGTCGCGCCGGTGGCGCCGTAGACGAGCGCCAGCCCGTAGAGCAGCGTGGCCGACCCGAACGAGCCGATCACCAGGTACTTGAGCCCCGACTCGAGCGACTCTCGCCGGCGAACGAGGCTTGCGCACAGGACGTAGAGCGGGATCGAGAGCAGCTCGAGCCCGAGGAAGAACGTGACGAGGTTGGTCGCCCCGGCGAGCAGGACCATGCCGACGATCGAGCCGAGCAGCAGCGACAGGTACTCGCCCGCACCGGCCTCACGGATCGCCTCGTCGCGGACCGAGAGGGCGATCGTGGCCAGCCCCGCGGCTGCGAAGAGCAGCGTCAGGAACAGGGTCAGCGTGTCGAAGACGAGCGCGCCCTCGACCACCGGCTTCACGCGCCCCGGCTCCCAGATCCAGATCGAGAGGCCGCCGGCGGCGAGCAGCGTGACCGCGCCGAGGATCGGAAGGACGACGCGCTGCACCAGGGCGGAGCTCGCGAGGCTCACCATCAGCACGACGACCGAGCCGCCGATGAGGGCGATCAGCGGCGAGAGGGACGCGACGTCGATCTTCGGAGCGGCGACGGCGGCGAGCAGGCTCACGGCACCGACTCCCCTCCGGGACGGCTCGGCGAGCGGATCGGCGCCTCGCCGGGGACGGTCGCCCCGCCGGGGGTCACTCCCGGCGCCGGCCGGGCCTCCGCGTCGGAGACGCCGCCCGCGAGCTGCCGAGCCTCGCGCAGCCGGGCGGTCGTGTCGCCCTCGGTGCGAGCGAGGATGAGCTGGGGATAGATCCCGAGCGCAACGACCACGGCGACCAGCGGCGCGATCCCCGCCATGTCGACCCGTCCCATCTCCCGGGAGGCGACCTCGGGCCCGGCCCGGTGGTGCATCGCCGCCTGGAAGAAGCGGATCATGTACACGGCCGCGAGCACCACGCCCACGCTGGCCACGAGCCCGTAGACGATCTTGTCCTCGAAGGTCCCGAACAGGATCAGCAGCTCCCCGACGAAGTTCGGCGACCCCGGCATGGCCAGGGTGGCGAACGAGACGATCAGGAACAGCGCCGCGAGCACGGGCGCGCGCATGGCGAGCCCGCCCATCCGCGCGAGCGACTCCGAGCCGCCGGCGCGCGTGGCCAGCACGCCGATGATCAGGAACAGCGCCGCGGCCACGAGGCCGTGCGTGACCATCTGCAGCACGGCGCCCTGGGCGCCCTTGGGGTCGAGGGCGAAGATCCCGAGCACGATGAACCCGAGCTGGGCGATCGACGAGTACCCGACCACGAGCCGCGCGTCGTCCTGCGAGAAGGCGAGCGCCGACCCGTAGAGGATCGAGAAGACAGCGATCACGAGCATCAGCTCCTGCATCGCGACGGAGGCCTCGGGAAGGATCGGCAGGACCACCCGCAGGAAGCCGTAGACGCCGACCTTGGACAGCACGGCCGACAGCAGCGCGAGCACGGGCAGCGGGGTGGCGCGGTAGGCGTCGGGGAGCCAGCCGTGGAAGGGAAAGGCGGGCGCCTTGACCAGGAAGGCGGCGGCAAAGGCGAGGAAGATCGGGATCTGGGTGCCCTCTGGCAGCGAGCGGCGCGCGAGCTCGGGCAGGGCGAAGGAGAGCTCGCCGCCCTTGGGCGTCGAGAGCACGCCGAGCGCCACCGCCGCGGCGAGCATCAGCAGCGAGCCGACGAGCGTGTAGATCACGAACTTGGTCGTCGCCGCCACCCGCTCGCGCCCGCCCCACTGGCCGATCAGGAAGTAGAAGGGGACGAGCATGAGGTCGAAGAAGGCGACGAAGAGCGCCAGGTCCTGGGCGAGGAAGGCGCCGAGCACCGCGGTCTCGGCGAGCCCCATGTGGAAGAAGAAGGCGCGCGGGCGCTCGAATAGCCGGTCCGGCGGGCGGAAGGCGGCGGCCAGCGTGGCGGCGAGCCACAGCAGCGCCGTGAGGGTGACCAGGAAGAGGCTGAGCCCGTCGACCCCGAGCGAGAAGCGGATTCCGAGCTCGGGGATCCACGGCTCGTCGGTCACGTACCGCAGTCCCTCGCCGCCGGGCGCGAAGTCGGCGATCATGAAGATCGTGTAGGCGAAGGCGCCGGCGGTGGCGACCACCGCGAGCCAGCGCGCGGCCCGCGCCGGAGCGACGAGGCCGATCAGGCCCGCGACGAGCGGGATGGCCAGAAAGACCGGGAGCGGGATGTCGAGCACGGGCACGGCTTCGCCCTCGTCTCAGCCGCTGGCGATCAGGAAGTAGAGGGCGAGCGCGCATACTCCGGCCAGCAGCAGCAGCGCGTAGGCGCGCAGGTAGCCGGTCTGAATCGACCGGGCGAGCGCCGTGCCCGCGCGCACCACGCCGGTGGCCCCGCCCACGATCGCGCCCTGCACGAAGACCCGCTCGACGGTCGTCCGGCCGAAACGTCCGAGGCTTCGGCCCGGCCGCACGAACGCTCGGTCGTAGAGCTCGTCGAAGTACCACTTGTGGGCGAAGAAGGAGTGGACGGGCCTCAGTCGCTCGCGAGCCGAGCGCGCGAGGCCCGGACGGCGGACGTAGACGAGATAGGCGGCGGCGATTCCGACCAGGGCGAGCACCCCGCCGATCGCAAGGTCCTTGAGCTGGTCCGCCGGCTCCGGTTTGTCGGCGATGAACTCGGACTCCGCGAACGTGGGCTCGAGGAAGGTCTCGACCCCGTGGGTGAGCCCCGGGATGGCGACGACGCCGCCGACCACGGCGAGCACGGCGAGCACGGCCATCGGCGCCTTCATCGACCACGACCGCTCGGCGATGTGGTGCTCGGGGCCCGGGAAGCCGACGTCGATGTCCTCCTCCTCCCCGGTGAGCGGATTGCGCGGTCCGACGTGGGCGAGCTCGCCCTCGGCGAGCTGTCGCGCCTCGGGCACCGGCTCGCCGAAGAACACGCGGAAGACCATGCGGAACGCGTAGAACGCGGTCAGCAGCGCCGCGGCGTAGGCGACGATCCCGAGCACCGAGTAGATCCCGCCGCGGTGCAGCGTGTAGGCGATGACCTCGTCCTTCGAGAAGAAGCCCGACAGCAGCGGGAAGCTCGCGAGCGCGGCCGCGCCGATCGTGAACGTGACGAAGGTGAACGGCATCGCCTTGCGAAAGCCGCCCATGCGGTCGATCGACTCGTTGGTCATCCCGAGCGCCGAGACCACCGAGCCCGCGCCCATGAACAGCAGCGCCTTGAAGAACGCGTGGGTCATGAGGTGGAAGAGGCCGGCGCTGTAGGCGAAGGCGGTCACGCCGAGCACCATGTAGCCGATCTGCGAGATCGTCGAGTAGGCGATGATCCGCTTGAGGTCGGTGGCCACCAGCGCGACCGTCGCGGCGAAGACCATCGTCAGGGTGCCGATCGCGGCGCCGATCGCCGCGGCCGTCGGTGCGCGCTCGAAGAGCGGGTAGCAGCGCGCGATCAGGTAGACGCCGGCGGTGACCATCGTCGCCGCGTGGATCAGCGCGGAGACCGGCGTGGGGCCCTCCATGGCGTCCGGGAGCCAGGTGTGCAGCGGGATCTGACCCGACTTCGCGAACGCGCCGACGAGCAACAGCAGGCACGCCGCGACCAGCACGCCGTCGTCGCGCGGCACCTCGCGCGCCGCCTCGAACGCGCCCAGGTAGTCGAGCGTCCCGAGCTCGTTCAGGATCAGGAACGCGGCGACCACGAGCCCCACGTCGCCGATCACGTTGATCACGAACGCCTTGATGCCGGCGCTCGTGGCGGTGTCGCGGCGGTACCAGAACGAGATCAGCAGGTACGAGGCCGCGCCGACGAATGCCCAGCCCACGATCAGCACCACGAAGTTGGCCGCCAGCACCAAAAGCAGCATCGAGAACACGAAGAAGTTGAGGTAGACGAAGAAGCGCGCGTAGCCGCGGTCGGAGCCGAGGTAGCTCACCGAGTAGACGTGAATCAGGAACGAGACCCCGGAGACCACGAGCACCATGAACGTCGAGAGCGGGTCGACGAGGATCGCCAGGTCGACGTTCAGGCTCTCGGTTCCGATGTAGCGAAAGGCGCTGCCCACGAGGCGCCGTCCCTCGTGCGGGAGCTCCTCGAGGGTCACATACATGCCGATGCCCGCCAGGAAGGAGAGCCCCACGGTCGCTGAGCCGAGCCAGCCGGCGAGCCGTCCCGGCAGCACGCGCCATGCCAGGGCGATCCCGATCGTCCCCGCGAGCGGGAGCAGGAGCACGACCCAGCCCCAGGCGACCGGCGCCGGGGTCATCCGCGCAGCTCCGACATCTGGTCGGCGTCGATCGGCAGCTTGCGCCGGTACATGGCCACGATCAACCCGAGGCCGATCACGACCTCGCAGGCGGCGACCACCATGACGATCAGCGCGAAGACCTGGCCGTCGCCGTTGCCGTAGGCCCGCGCAAAGGCGATCAGCGCCAGGTTGCCGGCGTTCAGCATCAGCTCGAGGCAGAGCAGGATCACGAGCGGACTGCGCCGGGTGAGCACACCGGCCGCGCCGATGCAGAAGATGAAAGCCGACAGGACGACGAACCAGGCGATGCCCACGGTCAGGCCTCCCGGCTCGCGCTCGTCCCCGCGGTGGCGGGTTCCCGCTCCGCGGAATCCGCGCCGTCCGCGGGCTCGCGCTCGGTCGCCGGCTCCGCGCCGGGCGAGCC
>JACCUC010000203.1 GCA_013812065.1 Thermoleophilaceae bacterium
TGATCCGGCGGAACTGTTGCTCGGCGACGAGCATGCCGGCGGCGGTCCAGCGCTTGCGCATGTCGCCGTCCTGCCAGCGCTTGACGCTGCGCTGGGTGTAGCGGACGATCTCGATCATGCTCTCGCAGGGGTTCGTCGAGCACAGCGTCTTGGCGAGCTGCTCGGTGATCCCGAGCCGCATCAAGGTCAGCGTGTCATCCAGCCCCTCGCGCAGCGAGCGCCCGGCGTCGGGCCAGCTGCGGTCGAGCTCCGATGCGAGCAGCTCGAGCCGCTCGCATGCGAGCTGCGCGTCGGTCAGGGCCCACGCCGCCCTGATCCGGGCCCGGACTCGATCGCGCTCCGACTCGGGCAGCAGCTCGCAGACGTTGCGCTCCTTGTGGCGGTGGCAGCGGTGCACGAGCGCGTGCTCCCCGAACACGTCCTTGATCGCCCTCCGCAGCGCCTTGGCGCCGTCGATCACGAACAGGATCGCCTGCTCGGGATCGAGCCCGCGCTCGACGAGATCTGAGAGCAGCTCCCGTGCGAGCGCGGCGTTCTCGGTCGAGCCCTCCCATAGCCCGAGCGGGATCTTGACCCCGTCGGTCGTGATCCCGAGCGCGACGACGTGCGTGCGCTCGGCGATCTCGATGCCGTCGAGCATCATCACCGCCAGTCGCACGTCGTCGAGCCGGCGCGACATGAGATCGTCGAGCGCGGTGCGGGTGCGCTCGATGAACATCTCCGACACCGACGTCTTCGACGTCGCGGTGCTCGATGTCTCGACCTCGTCGCCGACGGGCTCGCCGACCCCGGCGAAGCGGCGCGTCGAGACGCCGGCGAGCACCCGGTCCATCACCGCCCGCGTCAGCGGGTCGCGGTCGGCGAAGTATTCGTAGGTCTTCACGGATAGCTCGCGCTCGCCGTCGGCTGTGCGCATCCGCGGGTGGCGCATCGCAACGCGCCGGCCGCCCAAGGTCATAGACCCCTCCTCGTGGCCGTGGCGCTTCGCCGTGCGCTCCGGGTCGTGCTTGCCCTTCGGCCCGACGACCTCGTCGACCTCGAGGTCCATCAACTCGTGCACGACACCGAGCCCGACGCCGACCGAGAGCGCGAGCAGTCCCTCCTTCGCCGCCCCCACGCGCTCACCGAGCGCCTCCTGGATCTGCGCAGGGAGCGGACTTTCAGTTGCCTCCAGGGTCGTGACGACCTTCGGTGCGGATACCTTCTTCACGGCGGTTCCTCCTGTCTCGGATGGACTTCATGCGCCCAGAACGCTGCCGTCGGCAGCGGACGGGGCGGGAGGACCGCCGCTCAAAGTTCTACGAGGTTTCGGACAACCTCAGGAACTGGGCTGGGTTCACCACCCTGTTTGGGCGCGCAAAGCATGGTCGCTGGACCCACTCTCAACCGATTCGCCGGGATAGGGGCTCAGGCAGCACCGAAGGTGCGCGGTGTCGAGGAGGCGTCTGCTCGGACAAGGAGACGGGGCAAGCGAAGGTCCGGGTCTGCCAGGCGCCCGCAACCTGTCCGAGGCCGTGCATAGCGCCAGCGGATCCGACAGAGGCGTCCGGCAAGACGAGTATGGGGCAAGCGATCGCTAATGGGTATGTGGTCCGGCGGTGTTTCGTGCTGTTCCGAGCGATGGTATGGCGGAACTTTGCGCAGCTTGTGCCTTCTGTGCTCAGCCGCCCGCGAATAGAGCTCTTCTGGACAGAGCTAGGAGGGGTGGTGTAAGGTCTTGGCGGAAGGGCGTGTCGCTACACACGGCACGCTCGCCCGCATGGCTTCCTACAGCATAACTGACCCCGCGGAGAAGACGTCACGGTGAAGGCAGGTACCCGCTGCGGACTCGGCGTCCGCGGAGTCCCCTAGTGGCCGATGCACGGGCGTGACTGCGCCCGTTCGGGCGCCCCGTGATGGCGCATCGCACGCTTCGTCCATCCTCGGAGGGTGGACGCCGGTCACCTCAGGAAGAGAGTGCAAGCGGCTCGTTACTGCGTGTTTAGGCCTTTTCCCTTCAGGATGAGCCGCTCCGAGTAAGCGTGGCCGGAATCAAACTGCTCCGAGTCATCGGAGGGCTCGATCCTGCTTTGGGCGGACCTGCCGAATCCGCCCTCAACGCGTGCATCGCCTCTCAGCGCTGCGGAGTCGTAAATTCATTTGCTTTTCCCGTGGCAGCTCATGCAGTCGAGGCACTAAGGCCTATTCAGCGGCGCTTGGAGGAGGAAGGCGTAGGCGTTCACACCTTTCCTATCGTTCCGGCGAAGTCGCGCAAAGCTGAACGCTGGGGAGTGAGCCCGGCTTTAGCCGCCTGGGTAATCCGAAACGCTACCTCGTACAACATCGTTCATTTGCACGGAGCATGGGGACTCCCGTCCGTTGCTGCGGCGGTCGGAGCTAGGCGAGTGGGCGCTGCGAGTGTCATGAGCCCTCACGAGTCCTTGACAGCCTACGACGTCTACCGCCCGGGGAACTACTTTCGGATCTTGTCAAAGATTGGCCTAAAGGCCTTCTACCTCCAGCGATTGGCCCTCATAGTCTTCGCTTCCGAGCTGGAGGCCCGGGACACTCTTGGTGGGGCAACTAGGCCGGAGGCGGTGGTCGTGCATCATCCGCTCGGTAGTGCTTTCGAGGCGGCACCCGCTCCGGTCTCACGGTCGGCGGGTCCGTTGGTCGTGGGATATCTCGGGCGCTTGCACCCAAAAAAGAACCTTGAGGCCCTCATAGCGGCGGTCGCGAAGGCATCTGAGGAGGCCAAGCTGCTGATAGCCGGGACCGGCGACAAGGGCTACGTTGACAAGCTCGCTCGTCTCGCCGTGAAAGTCGGGATGGCCGAGCGTATGGAGTGGCTCGGGTTCGTACCAGGTGATCAGAGATGGCCCTTTTTCGATGGACTCGACATCTTCGCGATGCCTTCGCACTACGAGGGCTTCGGTATGGCCGGCGCAGAGGCCATGGCACGCGGGGTTCCCACGATCGTGTCGCAGTCCACGGGGCTCGGCGAAATCATTCAACGGCACGCGAGCGGACTCATCGCCGCCCCTACTACGGATGGGTTTGCCGAAGCAATAAAGAGCCTTGATCGCGATCGCGGCTTTCTGGAAGCCCTAAAGGTGCGTAGCCTCTCCATAGCACGGCTGGAGCTGTCAATGGAGCAGTACGCGGAGAAGGTTGTGCCCTACTACAAGGGCTTGGTAGGGTGTGAGCTATGTTAGGCGTTATGGACGCCTGGCGCACGAAGACGCGCGCTCTGGGCAAGACGGAAGCCGTCGAAGGGCGGGGTGCAGATGCGCCGCAGGAGAGGCTGGAGGTGCGTCTGACTGTCGGCACCGGACCCAGCGAGTGCCGTCGCGCAGGCAGCGGACGCGCCAACGATGGCCTCGGTGATCACCGGCAGGTACGTCGGTGAGATTTTGCCGCACTATCCGAATCACTCGCCGAGCGGTTCAGGCACTGCCGGGTACTCCCAACCCCCCCGATCCCCTCGAAGAGAGAAGCGATGTCACCTGTCGTGGCGGACTATTTCGGACTCCCGCGGACGAGAAGCTCTCCTGAGCTGACAGGCCGCGCAGCAGTTTATGGGCGAAAGATACGGGCGGTCGCTGAATCGTGTAAGGTGAGGCGGCGGCTGCGTGCAGGCTCTCCCTTGGGCGTCGGTGGAGGACCATGCAGGACGGAGTTGAGCCGCTGCGTGCGTCGGGACAGTCGTAGAGGACGGGTGTTCGAGACTAACCTTGGCTCGGGGCCACACGGCTGACCCATTCCCGACCGATGACCCCCGTCGCTCTATCCACCGGTGCAGCGCCTAGCTCGGTACCGTCCGTTCACCGGGCGTGGAAGGGCTACTTTCGCCGAACGAGGAAGCTTGTCCGTCTCCTTCGTCACTCATCGTACCGAGCTTCCCTGATGCAGGGGGTCAGCGCTGCGATTGAACACGAGGAGGTGGCGTTCGGCCACGACTTCGCGTCGGTGATCGATGTGGGAGCCCACCACGGCCAATTTGCGCTACTCGCCTCGCGCCGCTTCCCGAACGCAATGCTCTGGTGCTTTGAGCCGCTGCCGGAGGCCCAGAAGAAATTGAAGACCGTCGCCGACCATTCCCGCGTGATGGTTATCGGTGCGGCCGCCGGAAAGCACCCGAGCGAGCAAGAGCTTCACGTCTCAAGGGCTAGCGACTCGTCTTCGCTGCTGCCCATCCTCGGGAGCTATACGACGGCATTTCCAGGAACCGAGGAGGACCGGAGAACAAGCGTATCAGTGGTCCGTCTCGATGATGTCTTTGAACAGCCGCCGCCACGGCCATCTCTGCTGAAGATCGACTCCCAAGGTTCGGAACTCGACGTTCTAGCGGGTGCCGAGCGTCTCCTGCGGTCCGTCGACGCGATCTTCGTCGAGTGCTCATTCGTAGAGTTCTACGCCGGCCAAGCGCTGATCAGCCAAGTCATCGCCCACCTGCTTGAGCGCTCCTTTTTCCTGGCCGGCGTTTACTCGGTGGTGCGTGACCGCGTCGGGCGCTGCCTTCAGGCTGACCTCCTCTTCGCGACGACGGAGCGCCATGGCCGCTGACGACCTCAGTCCGGACGCTCGCGTTCTGGTCACGGGCGGCTCGGGGTTTATAGGAACGAACCTCGTGGAGTCGCAGCTCCGGGCGGGACGTACCGTGCTGAACGTCGACCGCGCCGCTCCACGCAACGCCGAACTCGAACCATACTGGCAGCGAGGTGACTTGCTAGACCGCCTCGATCTCGCTCGGATAGTGGGTGAGTTCGGGCCCACCCATGTGCTGCACATGGCCGCCCGCACGGACCTTGGCTCGCACGAGGTCTCGAACTACGCGACCAACGTGCAGGGCGTGACTAACCTCATCGCGGCACTCTCTGAGGCGCCGGCGCTCGAGCGAGCGGTGTTCGCCTCATCTCGCTTGGTCTGCAGGATCGGCTACGTTCCGTACTCTGATACCGACTACTGCCCGAGCACCGCGTACGGGGCGAGCAAGATGGAGGGCGAACGCGTCGTTCGCTCTGCCGCGGATATACCGGCCGTGTGGACGATTGTCCGGCCGACTTCCATCTGGGGTCCGTGGTTTGACGTGCCCTACAGGGATTTCTTCATCGCCATTGCCCGCGGCCGTTACCTCCAGCCCCGGGGGGTTAGCGTGCGCAAGTCATTCGGATTCGTCGATAATACGGTGCATCAGCTCGAGCGTCTCCTGGAAGCGCCAGCGGACCGGGTCAGCCGGCGCACCCTCTACCTCGCTGACGACCCGCCGCTCGTGCTAGACGACTGGGCCGAGCGGATCCGCCGCGCGCTGGGCGCACCCGCTATCCGAAGTGCCCCGCTGCCACTGCTCCGAGTCACGGCGGCGGCGGGGACGGGGATGCAACGACTTGGCTGGACCGAGCCGCCGCTCACACGCTTCCGGCTTGCCAACCTCCTGACCGACATGGTTCATGACCTTGAGCCGTTGAACGAACTCGTGGGTCCGCCGCCGATCTCGCTCGAGGACGGTGTGCGCAAAACGGCCGCGTGGCTGCGGGCAGCAGGGCACGGCGTATGAGAGAGTTCCGCACAGAGGAAGCTGATGGCAGCGGAGTGGCCCCGGCCGGCTACCCTGCCCGGTACGCGAGGGCTCGAGCATCCTTTCTTCGGGGCACGTCGAGTCGGCCATCGCGCGAGCACGATCCTCGAGCGAACTCCGGGCCGGCCCCGACTATTCGATCGACCGGCGCCACCGAGCGTCACTGAGCGCGATTTTCGAGCTCCGACCTTCGAGCAGCTCCGGGGCTCGGGAATCCACAGGAAACCTTCGTTCGAGCCGCCGGTACGAGACGTTATGAGCCACGCGCCTCACCGCGCTCTCCCCTCCGCCGTCAGCACGCGAGCACGAATCCAACGTAGACCAACAGTCGGCTCTCGGCTAACGGCGACGAAGCCGACGACGAGCATGGCGACGCTCGCGATGGCGGAGAGGACCATCGCAAAAGCGACCCCCTGCACCCCCAAGAGCGGGACTAGAACGACGAGGGCCAGCGGCAGGGTTAGCCAGGAGGCAAGTTCGGCGACACTTCCCAAGGCCGGGAGCCCTACTCCGCGAACCGCATCGGCAAGAGCCCAGCGCAAGCTCCCGAAGGCTGCGGCGATGAGCAATATCCTGACAAGCGGGACAGCCGGAGTGAACTCCTCCCCGAAGAAGAAGGGGATCAGCCAGCCGGCAAGGATCTCCAGGACGCCGACGACTAGTAGCGCCAATACCCCGGCAAGAGCCACGAACCGCCAAACGGCGTGACGCGCCTTGACGGAATCAGCACTCGACGAG
Source organism: Thermoleophilaceae bacterium (assembly GCA_013812065.1). Classification (GTDB taxonomy): domain Bacteria; phylum Actinomycetota; class Thermoleophilia; order Solirubrobacterales; family Thermoleophilaceae; genus JACCUC01. The sequence continues at coordinate 6,296 of JACCUC010000203.1, forward strand.
ACCCTGGGGTAGGCGACCATTCCCACGCTTTGACCGATAAAGCGCGGAAGGTTAGTGAACGCTAGACCGACGACGTACAGGCCGAGGGCGGCCGGCGACAGGAACAGCCCGACCACGGCCTGGTCGAGTCGGAAGGTTTCGCTAGGAGCGGCCGAGCCGAGCAGGCCCCGTAGCCCGAAGCGCAGCACCTCTCGACGCGAGGGGGAGAGGGCAGTCTCATCATGCCTCATCCCGACAAGGGCGATTGTGATCGTCACACTGCCTGCGGCCACCCACGCGACTGAATAGGCGACGGCGGCTAAGATGAGATTCCCGGCTCCGACGACGAATAGCAGCAGGATGCCTGCGGCGTAGGCACCGACGGGGATCAGCCGCAGCAAGTTGAAGGGACGAAACCGCTGCTGGCCCTGGAGCAGGCCAAGGCCGTACTGGTGGGCGAGCCACGCTGGGCCGATGGCGAGCGTGATGAGGCCAGCACTCCACACCGTCTCTGGGTCGTCGCGAGTCAGCAAACTAACGGCGACCAAGTGCACGCCGACGACGCAGAGCGCCTGGACGAGATAGGCCCCCGCGAGCGAGTGAGCAATGGCCCTGGCGCCGCCGGGTTCCCGCGCCACGAAGTAGCTGGCCGAGATGGGAAGGCCCAGACCGCCGAGCTGCGAGATGATGGCCTGCGTCACCATCAGGAGCGCGAGGTAGCCGCGATCCTCCACGCCAAGCATGCGAGCGACGAGGACGCCGCTCACCATCAAGGCCGCTTGCATTACAACGCCGCTTAAGAGCGACCCAGCCATCGGGGCGTTCGAGCGGAACCGGGCTAACCAGGTCGGGCGCAGGCTGAGGGTCGTGAGCTTCATCCGGAGGTGAGGGGGCGTTGGGAGTCAGCGGCACCGGCGGCGCCGCCGCTTCCAAGGCTTAGATCGGCATTGTTGCCGGAGAAAGGCAGGTGCCGTACGGTCGACCCACTTCGTCCGGCCGGGAGCGAGCTTGCCTTGCTAACTAGGAAGCCACCTCGCTCTCAGTCGGCGAGCGCCGAGGACACATCCTACGTCGCTTCGTAAAGCTATCACCCAAAGCGACCGCACTTCTTGCACGGCTGCCTACGGAGCGGTACGCCCGGATCGTCACAACGGTTTGCACCGCCACGGCCTGGTATCCGTTCAGGGGGTGTCGCCCGCCTGAGCAGGATTCCTCCCCGGTGAGCAGAACCTTGCGTTTGTGCGGCGCGAGGAGGCGGAGGCGATCTACGACGCCGGCCGCGACGCGGTCGTCGAGGCCCTCCTCGCCCCGGCCCAGGTCGAGGAGCTGACCCGGATGATCGACGCGCTGCGCGAGCGCGTCGAGGAGCTCGAGCGACAACTGAGCCGCAACTCGAAGAACAGCTCGATGCCGCCCTCCGCCGATCCGCCGATGACCCGCCAGCAGCGCCGCGCGCTGGCCCGTCAGATGGCCAAGGAGTCGCTGCGAGAACAAGGCGCTCAGCCGGGCCACGAGGGAAGGACC
>JACCUC010000231.1 GCA_013812065.1 Thermoleophilaceae bacterium
GCCGGCGACCCCTGGCCGGCGGGGCGGCCGCCGGCGCCAGCCTGTCGCTGGTGCTCGTGGTAGCCACGCTCCCGCTCGACGCGGTCGCCCACGCGCGCGCCGTCGAGGCAGGACTTGCGACCCAGGCCTTCGGGCCCTGGCTCGCCGACGTGGCCAAGGCCGCGGGGGTCGGCGCGGTGCTCGCGGGCGCCGGGGCGGGGGGCGCGATCGCGCTCCTGCGGCGCTTTCCCCGGCGTCCGTGGATTCCCGGCACGGCGGTCGCCGTCGCCCTGAGCGCCGCCTTCGTGTTCCTCTCCCCGCTGCTGCTCGAACCGATCTTCAACCGCTTCACGCCGCTGCCCCGCGGCGAGCTGCGAAGCGAGGTGCTGCGCCTGGCCGAGCGATCCGGGGTCGGCGTGGGCGAGGTCTACCGCGTCGACGCGAGCCGGCGGACGACGGGCGCCAACGCCTACGTCGGCGGCCTTGGGCAGACGAAGCGAGTCGTCCTCTACGACACGCTGGTCGAGCGATTCCCTCCCGAGCAGGTGCGCTCGGTGGTCGCCCACGAGCTCGGTCACGTCCGGCACCGCGATCTCATCCGTGGGCTCCTGTGGATCGCGCTGGTCGCGCCGGCGGCGCTGTTCCTCGCTCAGGCGCTGACCGACGCGGCGTGGGCGTTGGGGCGCCGCCAGGAACCGGCGAGCGGCGGATCCGCCGGCTCGCGCCCGTCCGCCACTCCCGCCGCCGTGCCCGCGCTCGCCCTCGCCCTGGCGCTCGTCTCCTTTGCGGTCGGGTCGGCCGGCAACGTCCTCTCCCGGCTCGTCGAGGCACGCGCCGACGGCTTCGCGCTGCGCCTCACCGGCGAGCCCCAGGCGTTCATCGGGCTCGAGCGCGGCCTCGCGGTGAGCAACCTCACCGAGCCCGCTCCCCCGGCCGCCTGGCACGTCCTGCTCGGTACCCACCCGACGACGATCGAGCGGATCGGCTTCGGATTGACCTACGCGCGCGAGCGCTGACCGGAAATGCGGATCGTGGTCCTCGCCGTCGGGCGCCTGCGCCCGCCCTTCGCCGATGACGTGCAGCATTACCGCTCCCTGCTCGGCCGCCACGCGCGCGTCGAGCTGCTCGAGGTGCGCGAGGAGGAGCGCGTCGAGCGCCTGCTGCCCGAGCGGGCGTTCCTGTGCCTGCTCGACGGGCGGGGGCAGACGTTCAGCTCGGAGGAGCTGAGCGGCTTCCTCGAGGAACGCCGACAGTCGGGCCGGGATCTGTGCTTCGTCATCGGCGGGCCGCGCGGGCTCGACCTGAGCGGGGTGGACATGCGCCTCTCGCTCGGCCCGATGACCCTCCCGCACCAGCTCGCCCGCGTCGTCCTCCTCGAGCAGCTCTTTCGCGCGCACAAGATCCTGGCCGGCGAGCCATACCATTACTGAGCCAGCTCGTGACCTCTCTCGATGACCCCATGGCCGAGCTGCGAGCCGCGCTCGCCGCAGCCGCCGCCGAGCTGCGCGGCTCCCCGGCCGGCGTCGAGCTGCGCCTCGACCGCCCGCCCCGGCCCGAGTTCGGCGACTTCTCGACGAACGCTCCGCTGCAGCTCGCCGCGGGGCTCGACGCCCAGCCGCGGGCGGTCGCCGATCGGCTCGGCGAGCTCCTGGGGCGCGTGCTCGGACCCGACCTCGACCGCGCGGAGGTCGCCGGGCCCGGCTTCCTCAACCTGTTTCTCTCCGACCGCTTCTGGCGCTCCTCGCTCGCGACGGTGATCGCGGCGGGGGAGCGCTTCGGCGCGGGCGCCGCCGCCACTCCTGGTACCGAGCGGATCCTCGTCGAGTTCGTGAGCGCCAACCCGACCGGCCCGATCACGGTGGCCGCCGCCCGCCACGCCGCCTACGGTGACAGCCTCTGCCGCATCCTCGCCTTTGCCGGCCATGCCGTCGAGCGGGAGTACTACGTCAACGACACGGGCGCCCAGATCCGCCGCTTCGCCGAGTCGCTCGCGGCGCGCGCGCGCGGCGAGGAGCCGCCCGAGGACGGCTACCGCGGGACCTACGTCGCCGAGCTCGCCGCCGGCATCCCCGGCGCCGCCGACCTGCCGCTCGACGCGCTGACCGCGCGGGGCGTCCAGCTCATGCTCGCGGGCGTGGCGGCCACGCTCGAGCGCTTCCGGGTGAGTTTCGACCGCTTCTTCTTCGAGCGCTCCCTGCACTCCGAGGGCGCGATCAGGCGCACGCTCGCGCTGCTCGACGAGCGCGGCCACGTCTACGCGAGCGAGGGCGCGACCTGGCTGCGCACGAGCGCGCTCGGCGACGACAAGGACCGCGTGCTGCGGCGCTCGAGCGGCGAGCTCACGTACTTCGCGGCCGACGTCGCATATCACGAGGAGAAGCTGCGCCGTGGCCCCGACCGCGCGATCGACGTGCTCGGCGCCGACCACCACGGCTATGTGGCGCGCATGAAGGCGGCGTGGGTGGCGCTCGGCGGCGAGCCCGACAGGCTCGAGTTGCTGATCATGCAGCTCGTCAACCTGACCGAGGGTGGCCGCCGCGTGCAGATGTCCAAGCGCGAGGGGGAGTTCGTCACCCTCGACGAGCTGATCGACGACATCGGCGTAGACGCCGCGCGCTGGTTCCTCCTGCAACGCAGCCACGACACGACGCTCGACCTCGACCTGGCGCTCGCGCGCGAGCAGAGCCCGGACAACCCGGTGTACTACGTGCAGTACGCCCACGCACGGATCGCGGCGATCCGGCGCCGCGCGGGCGAGCAGCGGATTGCGGCCGCGGGGGCGGCCGACCTCGTCGCGGGCGAGACGTCCCTCCACCCCTCCGAGCGGGCGCTCGTACGGCGGCTGCTCGACTTCCCCTCCGAGGTCGCGACGTGCGCTACCCGTCGCGCGCCTCACCGCCTCACCGCCTACGCGCTCGAGCTCGCGCAGGGCTTCTCGGCCTTCTACCGCGATTGTCGAGTCGTCGGGGCAGGGGAGGAAGGCGGCGACGAAGCCTTCCGCCTCGTCCTCAGCGGCGCCTGTCAGGCGACTCTCGCCCGCGCCCTCGACCTGCTCGGCGTGGAGGCCCCCGAGTCGATGTGAGCATCGCCTCGCCCCCACCGGTGGCGTCAGCCTGTGTTGCCATCGACGGCCAATACACGAACTTTTCGTCTCCCCACGAGTTGTAGGGGTTGTGGACCGAGGGTCGAAGACGAGGGGCCGGAGGAGATGAGGTTGGCGAGCAGACCACACAGGCGCATGACCCGAGCCGCGGCAGCGTCGAGCTCCGATTCGGGCCCCGTGCTCCAGCTCGCGCCCGTGTTCCCCCGCCGCCTGCGCGACCACTGGCTCGATCCTCACGCCGCCGAGGTCGTCGAGCTGGCGATCGACCTCGGGCGCGCCGCCGGGCTCTCTTCGGCGGCCCTGTTCGAACTCGAGCTCGTCGCTCGCCTCCACGATGTCGGCAAGGACGCGGTGCCGCACGCCATCCTGCGCAAGCCCCCTCCGCTGAACGATGCCGAGTGGGCGGTCATGCGCCGCCATCCCGAGTGGGGCTTTGAGATGCTCGTTGACGTGCCCGGGCTCGAGCCCGTCGCCCGCGCCGTCCACGCCCACCACGAGCATTGGGACGGCAACGGCTATCCGCAGCGCCTCGCCGGCCCCGACATCCCCTTCGCGAGCCGCATCGTCGCCGTGTGCGACGCCTTCAGCGCGATGACCACCGAGCGGCCATACCGCGGCGCGCGCTCGGTCGCCGAGGCGCTCGCCGAGGTGCGCCGGTGCACGGCGACCCAGTTCGACCCGGCGATCGTGGACGCGTTCGTGCTGAGCTTTCCCGAGCAGGTCGGGGTCGCCTGAGCCGCGCGCGACCGGCCCGCTACAGCTCGCCGAAGAAGTTGATCCCGAGGCGCTCCATGAGCGTGAGCGCCTCACCGTTCAGGCGCGTCAGCTCGCCCGCGAACAGCAGCGATCCCATGAGGATGAGAACCACGCCCGACACGGCGGTGATCGCCCCGAAGTGGTCGCGGAAGAAGGCGAAGAAGCGCGTCGCCCGCGAGAAGGCGAGCGCCGAGAGGATGAACGGCACCGCGAGCCCGGCGGCGTAAAAGGCGAGCAGGACGCCACCCGCCCCGACGGTGGAGCGGGTGCTGGCCGCGGTGAGGATGGCGCCGAGTGTCGGGCCCGTGCACGGCAGCCAGGCGATGGCAAACGCGAGCCCCGCGACGACCGGGCCGCCCGTCGAGGCTCGGCGCAGCAGCGCCTCCGGCCGCCAGCCGCGCTTGAGGACCGGCACGAACAGCGTCCCGATGAAGAGCAGGCCCATGAGGACGATCGTCACCCCGGCGATCTGGCGCAGGGCGACTCGCTGCTCGAGCAGCCCCTGGCCGATCCCGGTCGCGGTCATCCCGAGGGCGACGAACATGAGCCCGAACGAGAGGCAGAACAGGAGCGCTGGGACGAGGACCTGCGCGCGGCTTCGACCCTGCTCGAGGTCGGCGAACGAGACCCCGGAGATCGCCGAGAGGTAGCCCGGCACGAGCGGGAGCACGCACGGGGAGACGAACGATATGAACCCGACGGCAAAGGCGGCGAGCACGGTCGTGTCGACGCTCGAGCTCACGGAGGTGCGCTCACAGGTCGTAGCGCTCGAGGTCGCGCTCGAGGCGGGCGGCGGCGTCCGGGCTGAGCTCGCGGTCCTGCGCAGGGAGATCCTTGGATGTCGCGGCGCCTGGGGCGGGCACCGCCGCGCTCGCTTGCCGACCGCGCCAGCGAACGACCGCCAGCGCGCAGGCCCCCAACCCGCCCGCCACGCCCAGCAGGGGAACCAGGTAGGCGGCGAGGTCGAAGCCCTCGTTCTGGGGCAGCGCCAGCACCTCGTCGCCGAACTCAGCCGCGAGCGCGGTCTTGATCTCGCCCTTCGACTCGCAGCGCTCGACCCGTTCGAGGATGAAGGCGCGCTCGCGATCGGCCTGTGGCGCCTCCTGGGCGAGCCCGAGCGGGGTCTTGCACACCGGGCACATGACCTCGTCCTCGATGTCGGCCACGCTGGTGCGCGGGCAGGCGGCCGCGGCCGCGCCGGCGGGCGCGACCGCGAGCACGAGCACGGCG
>JACCUC010000235.1 GCA_013812065.1 Thermoleophilaceae bacterium
CGCTGCGTGCGCGCGGAGCTCATTGGCCGGGAAGCAGCTCTCCGACCGCGGAGGCGAGCCGGCCGCGGCCGCGGGCGCAGACCCAGTCCTCTACCGCCTCCGGCGTCGAGAAGCGCGGGGTGAAGCCGACCTCCTCGGTCAGGCGGGTCGTGTCGACCGCCCGCCCGTAGCGCAGGAGCCGGCGCAGGTCGGGCGAGACGGTCGCGAGGCCGAGGCGGCGGCCGGCGGCGGTCACGGTGTCGAAGAGCGGGGCCGGAACCGGCAGCGCGGGCCGGCCGGCACGGCGCAGGAGGCGGGTGAGGCCGATCGTCCCCGGTCCGGCGACGTTGACGGCGCCGCGGACCGGCGTCCGCACCGCCGCGAGCGTGGCCGCCACCGCGTCGTACTCGTGCACGAGCTGGAGCCGGGGGTCGAAGCCGAGCGGGACGGGAACGGCCGGAAGCGACAGGAACTGGGTGATCTGGGTGTCGAGCGAGGGTCCGATCGCCGGCTGATGGCGCAGCATCGTGCAGACGACATCGCGGTTGCGGCGCGCAAACGCGCCGAACAGGCTCTCGATCTCGCCGACGTCGCGCTGGAAGCGGGTGCGCAGCGGGTAGAGGCGCGAGAGCTCCTCGGTGAAGAACTGGGGGGCGTCCGGCTCGGCTCCGTAGATCCCGGCCGAGCCGCGGACGACGATCGCGGCCACGCTCGCCGAGCGCTCGCACGCGGCCACGAGCTCGAGGGTCCCGATCACGTTGACCTCGTGGGCCGCCTGCGGCGACATGCCCGGGTTCGGCCGCCGGACGATCTTGTTGTGGATGACGGTGTCGACTCCGGCGCGGGGCAGGAGCTCCCCCAACCGCCCTCCGCGGATGTCGGCCTCGATGAACTCGACTCGGTCGAGGCGCGAGCGCGGCGGGCGATCGTCGAGCCCGGCGACGTACTCGATCGAGGGATCGACGGCGAGGCGCCGGGCGATCTCGGTGCCGAGGTAGCTCGAGACCCCGGTCACGAGGACGCGGCGGCCCGGCATCGGATGCGACTAGGAGGCGCGGCTCGCGCCGCCCGAGCCCTTGCCGGCGGAGCCCTTAGCGGCTCCGCGCGCGGCCTTGGGGCGGGTCGACTTGCCGCCACCGTCGCCGATCTGTCGCTCGATCGCCGCGAGCCGGCGCGAGATCCGCTTGAGCTCGGTCTGGAGCTCCTTCAGGTCCTCGCTCGTGGCGGGGCGGCGCTCCTCCAAGGCGCCGACGACCGCCGACCGCACCGCACCCGCCCGCGCCTCGGCGGTGCGGACGAGCTCGTCGACCGCCTCCTGCGCGCGCTCGCGGGTGAGCTGGGCGGAGCCGATCGTGGCCTGCACGGTCCGGTCGACGGCGTCGCGGACGGCGTCGGGCACGTAGTTGGGGTTGGGCCGGCGCTTCGCCATCGCGCGTCCCAGTGTCCCATATCGTCTCGGCGGTGCCCGCGGCCCACCGACCGCTTCCGATCCACCTGAAGCCCGCGGCTCCGCTCGCCGAGCGGGTCCTGCTCCCGGGCGATCCCCACCGGGCGCTCCAGGTCGCCCAGCACCTGCTCGAGCAGCCGCGGATGCTCAACCACCACCGCGGCCTCTGGGGGTACACGGGCGAGGCGCCGGACGGGTCGCCGCTCTCGGTCCAGTCGACCGGGATGGGAGGCCCGAGCGCCGCGATCGTCGTCGAGGAGCTGATCGGCCTGGGCGCCCGCACGCTCGTCCGGATCGGAACCTGCGGTGCTCTCGACCCCGCACTCGAGCTCGGCGACCTGATCGTGGCCGGCGAGGCGCTCTCGGCCGACGGGACGAGCGCGGCGCTTGGAGCCGGCGAGCGGGTGCCGCCCGATCCGGGTCTCACCGCGGCGCTCGCCCGGGCTGCCGGCTGTGCGCCGGCGCCCGTCGCCTCGTGCGACCTCTTCTACGACGAGCGGCCCGGAGAGGCGGCCGGCTGGCGTGCGCGGGGGGCCATCGCCGTCGAGATGGAGGCCGCGGCCCTGTTCCGTCTGGCCGGGCTGCGGGGAGTGCTAGCCGGCTGCCTGCTCGCGGTGTCCGACCGGCTCGACGGCGACGGTCGGGAGGGACCGATGCGCTCGCGCGAGCGGATCGGTCGTGAGGATCTGGAGGCCGCCGGACTCAGGCTGGGCGACGTGGCCTACGCGGCCCTGTCCTCACCGGACGGCGCTACGACGAGCGCCGTGCGCTAGACGAGCCGCCGCCGCGCTTGGTCCCGGAGCCGGTCGGGCGCCCGACCGACAACCGCTCCTGGCTCTGGGGCGGAAGCTGGTTCCCAGGGGCGACAGCCTCGCGCAGGGCGGCCAGGTCGCGCGCCACCTCGTCGAGTCGCCCGTCGAGGTGAGCGGTAGAGCCGTCCTCGGCCTCGGAGGGGGCGGAGGCCAGGGCCTCGAGCCGCGCCTCCACGCGGTCGAGCGAGTCCTCGATCCCCTCCAGTCGCTGGGAGACCGACCGTAGCCGGCGCGTGAGCCGCTCCACGTCGGCCGCGGAGGGGATCCCGAGCGCGCCCATCGCCGTCTCCTGGGCCTGGACCGCCTTCTCGCGGGCCCCGAGCGCCCGTGAGAGCGCTCCGGCGACCAGCGGATTCCCCACGAGCTCCTCCGCGACGCGACCGAGAGCCTCCTCGCTCTGCCGGGAGAGACGATCGACCATTCCACGCTCCGAGGACGCCTCAGAACCCATGGGCGCAGCCTATCCCAAGCCACGATGCGCTGGGTGGCGGCTCGTGGGGGTCGCACGGTGTTTTGACCTCTACTTGAGGGTTAGATTTGCTCTTGTCCTGAAAGGTACCGCAGGGAATCGCACTCTTCCTCCGCGACAGGGCCCGGGTCAACGCGAGAAGACGGCCTTCATGGCGCGCGCGCCATGAAAATCGTCGGCCAGGAGACCCGCGCGCTACTCGACGCCAGGACCCTCGAGGCGGCCGTCACGCAATCACTGAAGAAACCGGCCGCGCCTGCCGATAGCAGGGGAGAAGTCTCTCGTGTCGTCCCTTATGGTGAACGAACTCTTTCGCCCGAGCCCGCCCGTGTTGCAGATCTCTCTCCCACCGAGTAGCGTGATGCCTGTGCCTGGGGCGTCTGCTAGCTTGCGGCGGACTTTAAGAGGTCCGGATCCGGGCGTCGAGGGAGCGGGATGAGAAGGCGATCGATCTACGGGGCAATCGCAGGAGCGCTGCTGGCAGCGCTGGTGTTCGTCATCGGCACGGCTGCCTACGGTGGCGCCGGCGGCGCAGAGGGCTGTGCCGCGACGAAGGCCGGGTGCGTTGGGTCCTCCGCCGCCTCGCCCCCTCCCCCCACAGGCGGAGGCGCCGCTGCCCCCGCCACCTCTCCCGCCATGAAGACCCCGAAGCCCCCGAAGCCCCCGAAGCCGTTCCCCGGCTCGCCCGGCGACAAGCCCCCCGATAGCCCCGACGGCGGGCCAGGCGGCAAGCCCGACGACGGCAGGCCAGGCCGCAGACCACGTGGCAAGCCACGCGGCAAGCCACGCGGCAAGCCACGCGGCAAGCCCAGGTCGACCAGACCCCGCAGGCCCCGTAAGCCTCGATCTTCGGGTCAGGGTCGGCGCATCCGCCGCGCACCATTCCGCCCGCGCGCGCCGCGCACCCGCTCCCCGGGAGGGTCTCCCACTCCTTCGGCCCCCGGTTTCTTCGACAGCGGCCCTGGCGCCGGCGACGACCCGCTGAAGGGAGTCCCGAACTTCACCATTCGTCAGTTCAAGATCCCGCTCTTCCTGATGCCGATCTACCAGGCGGCGGGCACGGAGTACGGCGTCCAATGGGAGTACCTCGCGGCGATCAACGAGATCGAGACCAACTACGGCCGCAACCTCAACGTCTCCACGGCCGGGGCGCAGGGATGGATGCAGTTCATGCCCGCGACCTGGAAGCAGTACGGCGTCGACGCCAACAAGGACGGGCGCAAGGATCCCTACAACCCCGTCGACGCGATCTTCGCCGCCGCCCGCTACCTCAAGGCGGCAGGTGCGCCGAAGAACATGCGCAAGGCGATCTTCGCCTACAACCACGCGGGCTGGTACGTGGACTCGGTCGTCCTGCGGACACGGCTCATCGCCGGGATGTCGCCTAACCTCGTCGGCTCGCTCACCGGGCTCGCCGAGGCCCGCTTCCCCGTGCGCGGGCGCGTCAAGTACGCCGACGATATCTCCGCCCGCCAGGCTCGCAAGCGCGTCAAACCGGGTCAGAACGCGGCCAACACCGTCGCGGGCGACCCCAACCGCAAGAACATCGAGCTATTCGCCAAGAAGGGCTCACCGGTGATCGCGGTCAACGACGGCGTGGTCATGAAGATCGGCCGGTCCAAGCGGCTGGGGCGCTACATCGTCCTGAAGGACAACTTCGGTAATCGCTTCACCTACGCGAACCTCGGGTCGATCTCGGAGCAGTACCCCGTCCCCAAGGAGGACGTCCGCAAGCAGGCGGAGCGTGAGGCTCGCCGGTCGGTGGCGGCGCTCACCGTGGACGATCCGCGCCCGGACAAGGCTGCGAGCGCGGGACGCCAGGACGGAGGCGGTCGAGGCTCGGCCGGTGGCGGTGGACTCGCGTCCGCGTTAGGAGGGGCAAAGCCCTCGCCCGGCGGCGAGCAGCCCTCCGGCGGCTCGCGGTATCAGGCGCCGGTCGTCAAGGAGCGCCTGTTCGCCCATCCGAACCGCCGCAACGCCCTGGCGGCCGGCGGGGCCGAGCAGCTCGCCGCCTACGGCGCCGACCCGCTCGCGCCTGGGACGCCCGCGACGCCGGGGTCGCTCGAGGGATACTTCCTGAACACGCGCGGCTTCGATTCCAAGGACTTCCGCCTCGCTCCGCTGCGCAAGGGCGCTCGCATCATGGGCGACACCATCGTCGGCCGCGTCGGCGACGACGAGGGCGGCAAGGATCCCCGTCTCTCCTTTGCGATCCGGCCGGCCGGCGAGGGCGCGCCGGAGATCGATCCCAAGCCGCTGCTCGACGGCTGGAAGCTGCTCGAGGCCACGGCGATCTATCGCGCCTCGGGTAAGAACGTCCTCCAGGGCGGCGCCTCGGTGGGCCAGATCCTCCTGATGCCCAAGAACCTGCTCCAGAAGCGCGTCCTCGGCGACGACCGGATCGAGATCTACTCCTGCGGTCGCAAGGACGTCGCGCGCGGTCAGGTCAGCCGCCAGGTCCTCGCGTCCATGGCCTACCTCGCCGAGGTCGGGCTCAAGCCAACGGTCAGCTCGCTGCGGTGCGGTCACTCCTACTACACGACCTCCGGCAACGTCTCCGCGCACTCCTCCGGCGACGCCCTCGATATCTCTCGCTGGAACGGCCAGCCGGTGCTCGGCAACCAGCAGAAGGGCGGGCCGACCTATCAGGCGATCAAGCGGATGATGCTGCTCCAGGGGACGATGAAGCCGCAACAGCTCATCTCGCTCTTCGACATCGGGGGACCCACCCTCAAGATGGCCGACCACGCCGATCACCTCCACATCGGCTTCCGGCGCGCGGGAGGCCGCGGCAAGCCCGGAGTGGGCTCGCCGGTGCTCAAGCGCGACGACTGGTACAAGCTCGTCAAGCGGCTCGGCGACATCGACAACCCCGCCGTGTCGCGCCGCCCGTCGAAGTCCTCGCTGCCGGCACGCCGAGGCGGCGGCCGCTCCCACGGCGAGTAGAGGCGCGCCGTAGCGCTGGGGGACCGCGTCGAGCGGCCCGTTCGCGCAGCTCCCACTCACCCTCGTTCTTTCGTCCACCGTTCACCTTCCGTTCACGCTGCACTTACCTCGGGGCTCTAGTGTCCTTCGCGTACCTGGACACACGGCGAGACCGGCCGGCGAGAACCATGGGCCCTGAGGCCCTAGATCGCTCGGCCGCGGAGGGAGAGATCAGGGAAATGAAGCCTCAAACCGTCACGCGCATGCCGGGCCGCCGCGAGCGTCGCCGCGCCGTCACTCAGACCATCGCCGCACGCCGGCGCCTCGAGACCGAGCCGCGTCCGCGCGGGCGCGTGTGGATCAACGGTCGCGAGGTGGACGGGACGAAGCCGGGCCTCGACCACCTCGGCCGCTCCCACGACTGACGACGGGCCGCGCGGCGCGCGGGCCTCGCCGAACCGAGCCCGGGACGCTCAGTCGAGCGCCGACACCACGGCCTCGAGCTCTGAGACCACGTCGCACGAGAGCCTGACCGCGGCGTCGCCGTCGTAGGGAGTCGAGCTCTGCGTGACGATTGCGAGGCGGCCACCGGCGTCGCGCGTCACCGCGGGCAGCGACGCCACCGGGAAGACCTCGAGCGACGATCCGACGCACAGCATGAGGTCGGCCTCGGAGGCGAGCGCGAAGGCCTCCTCCATCGCCGCGCGGGGCAGGACCTCGCCGAACAGCACCACGTCGGGCTTGAGCGGCTCGAGGCAGGACTCGCAGGTGGGCGGACCGTCGCCCTCCTGGAGCAGCTCGAGCACGCGCTCGAGCCCGACGCGCCCGCGGCAACGCAGGCAGACGCTCCATTCGATCGACCCGTGGATCTCGACCAGCCGCCTCGAGCCCGCGCGGCGGTGGAGACGGTCGACGTTCTGGGTGATCACCCCGTGCACGAGCTCGCGGCGCTCGAGCTCGGCGATCGCCTCGTGAGCCGGGTTCGGCTCACGGTCGTGCAGCGACGCGAAGCGGTCGCCGTAGAAGCGCCAGAAGCGGTCGGGATCGCGCCGGAAGGCATCGATCGTCGCGACCTCCATCGGGTCGACGTTCGCCCACAGGCCGGTGCCCGGCGAGCGAAAGTCGGGGATGCCCGAGGGCACCGACACCCCGGCGCCGGTGAGGACGACAGCGCGCTCGGCCTTCCGCAGAAGCTCCGCGAGGCGGTATGGCCCGTCCTCGGTGGAGGCGTCTGGCCCGCGCCCGCCCGCGCCCGGACCGGCTGGGGCGCTCGCGCCGGAGGCGACGCCCGTCGACGCGACCGCCTCCGGGCGGGCCCCCTCGCTCACCGGCCTCTGAACCTCGGCGTGCGCTTCTCGAGGAACGCCGAGATACCCTCGCGGCCGTCCTCGGAGGGGAATACCGCCGAGAAGGCCTCCTGCTCGAGGCCGAGGCCCTCGTCGAGGTCGCGCTGGTGGGAGACCGCCTTGATCCGCTCGATGGCCATCGGGGCCTGGTCGGAGAGCTTGCGGGCCCAGGAGAGCGCCGCGTCGAACAGCTCGTGGTCGGGAACGACCTGGCTGACGAGCCCGGCGCGCAGCGCCTCCTCGGCGGGGATCGGCTCGCCGGTGAGGTTCATCTCGAGCGCCTTGCCCTCTCCCACGAGCCGCGGCAGCCGCTGCGTGCCGCCGAGGCCGGGGATGAGCCCGAGCTTTATCTCGGGCTGGCCGAAGGTCGCCGAGCGAGCGGCCACGCGAAAGTCGCAGGCCATGGCGAGCTCACAGCCGGCGCCGAAAGCGACCCCGTTCACGGCGGCGATGGTGACCGTCGAGGAGCGCTCCATCGAGCGCATCAGCCGGTGGCCGGTGTCGACGAGCTGCTCTTGGCTCTCGCCGGCTCCCTCCCGGAACTCCCTGATGTCCGCGCCCGCCGAGAAGGCGAAGGGGCTCGAGGAGGCGATGACCACCGCGCGCTTGTGCCCGTCGAGGTCGCTCCAGGCCTCGCTCAGGTCGGCGAGGACCTGCGGGGAGACCGGGTTGGTGGGCGGGCGGTTGAGCCACACTATGGCCACGCCGTGACGTTCCTCGAGCTGGATCGTCTTCCACTCGGAGTCGGGCTGGGAGTACGGAAAGAACCCCTGGCCGGTCTTGCGCCCGAGCCGCCCCTGGGCAACGAGCCGGCGCAGCACGAGCGGAGGGGCGAACTCCTCTCCCCACTCCGAGCGCGCCCGCTCGAGCGACGAGAGCACCTCGTCGAGCCCCCGCTCGTCGGCGCGGGCGAGCGGCCCCGGAATGATCCCCGCGCCGGTCATCACGCCGAGGTCGATGTCCTTGATCCCGGCGACGTCCTCTTCGATCAGGAGGCACGACTCGACGAGCGCCTTGAGCTGGAAGCGCTCGACGACAGTGTCCCTCGCGGTGTCAGCCTGAGTGGTCATAGAACCCCTTCCCGGTCTTCTGGCCGAGATCGCCGGCCTCGACGAGCTCTTTCAGCTTCGCCGATACGTGGAAGCGCTGGCCGTAGGCTTCGTTCATGTGCTCGGCGACGTGCAGGACGGTGTCGAGCCCCAGCAGATCGGTGAGGTAGAAGGGGCCCATCGGCGCAGCACCCGCGTCGGAGACGATCTTGTCGACGTCCTCGGACTCGAGGCCCTCCTCGTCCTGCACCTTCCAGAGCTCGGAGATCGCCGACAGGAGGACGCGGTTGACCACGAAGCCCGGCACCTCGCGGCAGCGGATCGGCTGCTTGCGGATCGACTGGGCGAAGTTGGTCGTCGCCGCCATGGTCTCCTCGGAGGTCGTGCCCTCGCCTGCGACGACCTCGATCAGCCGCATCACCGAGGCGGGGTAGAAGTAGTGAAAGCCGACGACCTTGTCGGGACGGCTCGTAGCGTGCCCCATCTCCGCGATCGACAGCGAGGAGCTGTTGGAGGCGAGGATCGCGTGGCCCGGGGTAACCTCGTCGAGCTCGCCGAACATCCTCCGCTTGAGGTCGATCCGCTCGGGAACCGCCTCGACCACGAAGTCGACGTCGCCGAAGCCCTCGTAATCGGTCGTTCCGTGGATCGTCTCGACGGTGGCCCCGGCCTGCTCGTCGGCCTGCTCCTCGGTCATCCGGCCCCTCTGGACCTGCTTGCCTAGCTGACCGCGGGTGACCTCGCGCGCCTTGTCGAGTCCCTGGTCGACGAACCTCTGCTCGACATCCTTGAGGACCACGGGAAAGCCGGCGGCGGCGATCGTCTGGGCGATCTCGCCGCCCATGGTGCCGGCGCCGACGACGGCGGCTTTGGTTACGAACACGCTGCTCCTTGTCTCGGGGTCGGCGTCGCGCTCGCTACGTCCGCCGGCGAGGGCGGACGCCGCCCATTCGCCGGTCGGCGCACAGCGCCCACGACGCGGGCCGACAGGCTACCGGTCGCCCTCCCCCGCCGAGCGGAGCCGTCCCGCGAGGTGCGCGCGTCACCCGTAGACCTCGCGCACGATCTCTCCGATCGAACGGGCCACCGAGTCGAGGAACGGGCGCACTTCGGCGACGAGCCGCTCGTACTCGGCCCGTCCCTCGGCGGTGATCGAGTAGTAGCGGCGGCTGCGGCGCTCGGGATGCTCCCAGTTGCCCTCGATCAGCCTCCGAGACTCGAGCGAGCGCAGGAGCGGGTACATGGTGTTCGGGTTGACCGACAGGACTCCCTCGGTCATGGCCGAGATCCGCTCCATGAGCTGGTTGCCGTAGGAGGCGTTCTCGCTGATCATGTGCAGCACGAGCAGCGGGAGGACCTCGCGCCGGCGCAGCTCACCGGTGAAGGGATCGCCCGGGCGTCCGCGGGCCTGGCGGGCGGCCGCGGTCTCATCGGCCTCGCCCAGCCGGCTCGCCTGGGCGATCGCCTCGCGGGTGGCGGCATCACGATCGGCCTTCGCAGTCGCGCGGCGGCGCGTCCGGGCGCCGCGGTCGCTCACGTCCGCCGGCTCAGAGACAGGTTCGGAATGGGCGCTCTTGCGCGGTTGGGCCATCGCGTCCATCGTGACAGAGCGATATTGCCTCGGGGCCGGCGGCCGCGAACGTCCGCGGCGGAGCGAGACCCTACGCCGTCGCCGCCTCGGTCACCCGGCGGGGCATGAGCACCTCGCGGGCGATGACGAGCCGCTGAATCTGCGACGTGCCCTCGTACAGCTGCATGATCTTGGCGTCGCGCATCAGCTTCTCGACCGGGTAATCCTTGATGAAGCCGTAGCCGCCGTAGACCTGAACCGCGTCGGTGGCGATCTCCATGGCCGAGTCGGCGGCGAAGCGCTTGGCGTGTGAGCACGCGAGCGTGTTGCGCTTGCCCTGGTCGAGCAGGGCGCCCGACTGCCACACGAGCAGGCGCGCGGCCTCGACCTTCGTGGCCATGTCGGCGATCATGAACTGGATCGCCTGGTGCATGGCGATCGGGACGCCGAACTGGACGCGCTCCTTGGCGTAATCGGAGGCGAACTCCATCGCCGCTCGACCGATCCCCACGGCCATCGCCGCGACCCCCGGCCGCGTTCGGTCGAGGGTCATCATCGCGAGCTTGAAGCCCTTGTTCTCCTCGCCGAGCAGGTTCTCGGCGGGGATCTCGACGTCGTGGAACGAGACCATCGCGGTGTCGGAGGCGCGCTGGCCGAGCTTGTCCTCCTTCTTGTCAACCGTGACGCCGGCCTCGCGCGGGACCACGAAGGCCGAGATGCCCTTGTGGCCGGCGTCCATGTCGGTCTTGGCGTAGACCGTGTACCAGTCGGCGTGCGAGCCGTTGGTGATGAAGGTCTTGGTCCCGTTGATCACGTAGCTCGAGCCCTTGCGGACCGCGGTCGTGCGCATCCCGGAGACGTCCGAGCCCGCGTCGGGCTCGGTGAGGCAGAACGAGGCGAGCTTCGGCTCCTCGGCGAGCATGCCGAGGTAGTGGCGCTTGATCTCCTCCGAGCCGCCGAGCGCCACCGGCGCGAGCGCCAGTCCGTTGCACGTCAGCGAGGTGCCGATGCCGGAGCATCCCCACGCCAACTCCTCCTCGAGCAGGCAGCCGCTCAGGTAGTCGAGTCCCGGGCCGCCGTACTCCTCGGGGAGGTGGGGGTTCATGAGGCCGACTTCCCACGCCTTCTCGACGATCTCCTGCGGCCAGGTCGACTCGCGATCGTACTCCCACGCCACGGGGCGGATCTCCTTTGCGGCGAAGTCGTGCGCGAGCTCGCGCAGGTCCTTCTGCTCGTCGCTGAGGGTGAAATCGACCACGTCTGCAGCTCCTTGCTCGAGAGGCGGCGCGTCGCAGACGCGCACAGCCGATTGATTAGTCAGTCAATGCCTCGCGGCGAGGGTAGCGGATCGTGCTCCTCGGGACACGACGAGGTGCTGCGCGAAGCCGGCGTTTAGGCTGAGGCGATCGGGTATAGATACGGCCATGGCCGATGGACGCCGCTTCGAGTTCGATGAGCTGGTCAACCGACCGGGTACCTATCTGAACCCTCAGACCGAGGTGATCGTGATCGTCGACGACTCGCAGTCGATCGACTCCGAGATCTTCAACATGGAGGACTTCGAGGGTGCCGACTGGGTGCTCGTCTCCGACGAGGTCCCGATCGACGAGCCCAAGCGCGATGAGCTGCTCGAGACCTTCCAGGCCCGCTACGGCGGCGAGTCCGGGCGGCGGGCGGCCGTGGTCGCGGAAGAGCAGGAACCCGGGGAGGTCGAGGGGGACCCCGAGGTGCTCGAGGACCTCGAGGAGCGGTAGGGTCGGCGAGTCGCCCGCTCCGACGACGGAGCGGTCGGGCCGGCCGCGACCTAGCGGGTCGCCGAGCCCGCCGGCTCGGCGGGTGGCGCCGACTGCACCTCGTCATCGGGATCGTCGGGCGCCTGGGGCCCCGTTTCGTCAGGCGGCTCTTCCCGCCCGCGCGCCGTCTCCGCCTCGCGCCGGTCGGCCACGAGCGAGGCGGCGATTCCGACCGCGAACAGGCCGGCCACCACGGCCAGGCTCGGCAGCGGTGGGATCTTCGCGAACCCCTCGATCAGGAGCTTGACCCCCACGAAGGCGAGCACCACCGCCACCGTCTGGTCGAGGTAGCGAAAGCGTCGTACGAGGCCGTCGACGAGCACGAAAAGCGCCCGCAGGCCGAGCAGGGCGAAGACGTTGCCCATCCAGATCAGGTAGGCGTCGCGTGTGATGGCGAACGCGGCGGGGATCGAGTCGATGGCGAAGGCCAGGTCGGCGAAGACGATGGCCACTAGGCAGAGGAAGATCGGCGTAACGTGGCGGCGCCCGTCGACACGCACGAACCACCGTCCGTCCCGGGCCTCGGTCGCCACCGGGTAGAGGCGGCGGACGGCGCGGACGAGCGGGTTTCGCTCGGGCTCGACGTTCTCGGCCACGCCGCGGAACATCCGGTAGGCAAGCCACAGGAGAGCCGCACCGAGCACGTAGAGGACGGGCTCGAAGGCCTCGATCAGCGTGACGCCGCCGAGGATGGCGAGGCCGCGCAGGACGAGCGCGGCGGCGATGCCCCAGAAGAGCAGGCGCGCGCGGTATCGGTTCGCCACCCCGAAGTAGGAGAAGAGCAGCAGGAAGACGACGAGGTTGTCGAGCGACAGCGAGCGCTCGATCACGTAGACCGTGGTGTAGAGCAAAGCGTCCTCGCCGCCGCCGGCGAACCACAGGATTCCCGCCGCCACGAGCGCGATCCCCACCCAGCCGAGCGACCAGATCGCGGCCTCGCGGAAGCGCGGCTCGCGGCGGCGCGCGAAGAGCTTGAGGTCGAGCCACAGGAAGACGACGAGGGCGGCGGCCAGGGCGAGCCAGGCGAGGAGCGAATGGTCCATCTCTGCGGTCAACCCTAGACGGCGGTCAGGCGCTCTCCGGCGCCCCGCCACCATTAGACTCCACCCGGCGATGCGCCAGCGGACCTTCGGCACGACCGGCCTCGAGACCTCGGAGATCGCCTTTGGCACCTGGGCGCTCGGCTCGAACTGGTGGGGAGAGACCGACGACCCGGACCGGCTGATCGGCCGCGCGCTCGAGCTCGGCATCACCTTCTTCGACACCGGTGACGCCTACGCCCAGGGGCGCAACGAGGAGCTCGTCGGCCGCGCGCTCGCGGGCGTCGATCGCGACTCGATCCAGGTCGCGACCAAGTTCGGCTACGTCCTCGACGAGGGCCGGCAGGTCCACTCGGAGGGCGAGCGCCCGTCGGACTGGTCGCCGGAGCACGTGCGCCGGGCCCTCGACGCGAGCCTGCGCCGCCTCGGGACCGACCACGTCGACCTGCTCCAGCTCCACAACCCGCGCATGGAGGCGATCGCCCGCGACGACCTGTTCGCCGAGCTCGAGGCCTTGCGCGACGAGGGCAGGCTGCGTCACTTCGGCGTCGCCCTCGGTCCGGCGATCGGCTGGCGCGAGGAGGGCGTGCAGGCACTCGAGACCCGCGGGATCGCCGCCCTTCAGACCGTCTACAACCTGCTCGAGCAGGAGCCGGGCTCAGAGCTCCTGGCCACCGCGCAGAGGACGGGCGCCGGGATCATGGCTCGCGTGCCCACCTCGAGCGGTCTGCTCGAGGACAAGTACACGCTCGACACCACCTTCGGCTCCACCGACCATCGCCGCCACCGCCCCCGCTCGTGGCTCGTCGAGGGCCTCCAGAAGATCGACCGCCTGCGCTTCCTCGTGATCGAGGACGAGCGGACGATGACCCAGGCCGCGCTCAAGTTCATCCTCGCCCAGCCGGGGATCGCCAACGTCGTCCCCACGGTCACGAGCTTCGCCGAGCTCGAGGAGTTCGCCGCGGCCTCGGAGGCGCCAGACCTGACCGACGACGAGCTCTCGCGCGTGCAGGAGCTCTACGCGCGCGACTTCGACGTCGAGCCGGCCGCGGCCTAGCCTCGCTCTACGGTCGGGCGCCGCCCGGCGCCGGCAACGCCCCGCCCGGCGCACTCGCCCCCGGGGCGCCGCCCGCTCCGGTCGCCCCTCCGAAGAGCTGCAGGAGCTGTGTGGTCAGGTCCCGGATCGGCCGCGCCCTCCGAGGCGGGGTGATCGGCTGCGGAGAGCCCACGTTCGAGAACTCGATCGAGAACGAGATCTCGCCGCTCTCGGCTCCACCGGCCTCCTGGCGGTCCTCCTCGGGGACATCGAGCTCGACCACGGTCGCGAGCCGGCGGACCTTGTTGTCGGCCTTGCCGACGAATACGTCGAACTCCGGATCCTGGACGATGCGTTCAAACCGATCGCGCTCCTCGGCGCTGAGCCGGCGCGGCGCCGGGCCGCCGACCTGGCCGCTCGCGCGCCCGCGCAGCGTGTTGAGATCGTCGAGCATGCGCCCGACGTCGAGCCCGGCCCTGACGTGCGTGGTCGCGGTGCCCGCGACCTGCTCTTCGCCCTCGATCCGGGGATCGTCGAGCCAGCGGCGCGGGTCGATGCCGAAGTCGGCCAGGCCCCGCTGCCGGCCCGCGGCCGCGGCGATCTGCTGGTTGGCCTGGGCCACGGGCTGCTCCCCGACCTCGTAGCCCTTCCCCATGAACTCGACGAATGCATTTCGTCCCGTGGAGACGAGTCCTCCAGAGAAGCTCTGCCCCGAGGCCGAGAGGTTGACGGCCAGGTCGATGCTCGGGATCCGGCGACTCCCTCCGCTGCGGTAGGGGCCGCGGACCTGGAGGCGGATCGGCTGCTCCAGCTGCTGGACACCCTTGACCCGGGCGCTCGCGTCGAGCGCCACGTCGGCGCTCCCGATCGGCTGGGTGAAGGCGCGGTCGAGCAGGTCGGTGGCCTCCTTCTCGCCGGAGCCGAGCACGACGATGGCGAGCACGACGGCCACGGCGAGAGCCGCGACCGCTGCCACGACCAGACCGAGGCGACCCTTGAGCGCGTTCACGGGCGGTGAGGCTATCCGTCGGGCAGTCGAAGCTCCCGCTCCTGGCCGGCTCGCTTAACAACGCGCAACGCACACCGGCCTTCCATCCGCGCCGGTACGATGGCCGCGATGGCGCCGCGCACGATTCTCTACACCGGCAAGGGCGGCGTCGGCAAGACGAGCGTCGCCGCGGCGACGGCGCGACGGTGTGCCGCGGCCGGACTGCGGACGCTCGTCGTCTCGACCGACCCCGCGCATTCCCTCTCCGACTCGCTCGAGCTCGGTCTCGGGAGCACCCCGACTCGGTGCGGCGACAGCCTGTGGGGCCAGGAGGTGCAGGCCCAGGAGGAGATGGAGCGCCACTGGAGCGCCGTACAGGACTGGATGGGCGACCTGCTCGCCGAGCGTGGCGTCGACCGCATCTCCGCCGAGGAGCTGACCGTCCCGCCCGGGATGGACGAGCTGTTCTCCCTGCTCGAGATCAAGCGCCACCACGAGCAGGACGACTTCGAGGCGATCGTCGTCGACTGCGCTCCCACCGGAGAGACGCTGCGCCTCCTCTCCTTCCCCGACGTCGCGAGCTGGTGGCTCGAGAAGGTCTTCCCCTGGGAGCGGCGCCTGGTCGCCGCGGCGCGGCCGTTCGCCCGCGGGCTGCTCGACATCCCGATGCCGAGCGACGCCGTCTTCGACGACGTCCAGCGACTGGTCGAGAGCCTCGTGGGCATGAACGCCATCCTGCGCGACCGCTCGGCGACATCGGTGCGGCTCGTGATGAACCCCGAGCGGATGGTCGTGAAGGAGTCGATGCGCACCTTCACCTATCTCAACCTCTACGGCTATCTGACCGACGCGATCGTTGTGAACCGCGTGCTGCCCGAGGAGGCGGCCGAGGGCTACTTCGGACCCTGGCGCGCGGCCCAGCAGGAGCAGATGGAGCTCGTGCGCTCGGCGTTTGCGCCGGTGCCGGTGCTCGTCGCGCCGCATCTCGAGCGGGAGGTCGCGGGCGCCGACATGCTCGACCGCCTCGCCGGGGAGCTGTTCGGAGGCGGCGACGCTCGGACGGTGCCCGGCGAGCCCTGGGACGTGCTCCACAGCGAGATCTCGCGCGAGCTCGTCTCCGAGAACGGGACGGCGACCCTGCGCCTGGCGCTGCCGAACGCCTCGAAGGCCGACATCGACCTGAAGAAGATCGGCCTCGAGGTCGTCGTGCGGGTGGGGCCGCACAAGCGGACGATCATGCTCCCCGCGACGATGGCGGCCCACCGCCCGCGGGCGGCGAGCTTCGAGGAGGGGACGCTCGAGGTGCGCTTCGAGCGGGACGATGAGCGGGTCGGGGCCGAGCGGGCCGGCTGAGGGCCACGGCCCTGGCCGTAGTGACGCGGCTCGCCAGAGC
>JACCUC010000243.1 GCA_013812065.1 Thermoleophilaceae bacterium
GCTCGCGAGGGCAATCGTGACGGGCACATTGAGGCCGCTGCCGGTCGCGAGGTGACTGGCGAGTGCGGCAACGCCGGTCAGCGTGAGGATGACGAGCGAGGTGGCCACCGCACGGCGAAAGCTCGTGTCGAGCCACAGGGTCAGCACCGGAACGATCAGGAAGCCGCCGCCGACGCCGAAGAAACCGGTCAACACCCCGACTCCGGAGCCCGCAACGAGGATCCGGGTCCAGGAGAGCGCCGGGCAGTCGCCCTTCTCGTCGGCCTGAGCGTCGTCTCCTCGCCGCCAGGTGGCCGCCGCGGCGACGAGCATCACGGGGACAAAGGCGAGGATGAGCACCGGCGGACTCACCGCTGTGCTGGCGATCGCACCGACCAGGGAGCCCACCGCCGCCGGAGCGGAGAAGGTCAGCGCGAGCCGCCAGCAGACGTGCCCTCGAAAGGCCAAGGCGCCCGCGCCGACGGCCGCAGCGACCGCCACCACGATCAGCGAAGCCGTCGAGGCAGGACCCACGCCCTCCCCGAGGACGTAGACCAGGACCGGGAGGCCGAGAATGGCTCCCCCTCCTCCCACCCCGCCGACGATCAGGCCGATGGCCAGTCCGAAGGGAAGCGCGATGAGCGCTTCGGTCACCGGTCGGGCGACGCGGCCTGCTCGTCTGCCTTCTCGATCGGATGACCGAGCTGCCCCCACTTCGGCACGCCGCCGCCCACGACGTGGATCACCTCGCGTGCACCGTGGCGCTGAACGAGGCTCGATGCGACCGCCGCCCGCTGACCCGAGGCACACATCACGGCGACGGGCCGCTGTGGGTCGAGCCCCTCGGGTAGCGCGTGGATGTCGTGCCATGGCTCGAACAGGGAACCCGGGATGTACCCCGAGTCGCGCTCTGACTGCTCGCGCACGTCGAGGATCTGAAGCTCATGATCGTCCTGCGCGCGCTGGGCGAGATCCTCGAGCTCTATTCGCTCGATGCGCTCGACCGGGCGCTGCTCCCTGCGCCATTCCGTCATGCCGCCGTGGAGGAAGCCGCTCAGCTTGCGAATGCCCACGGATAACGAGAGCTTCGCCGCACGTCTGGCGTCCTCGTCGTCGCGGCCGACCAGGACGATCTCCTGGTCGCGGTCGGCGAGCCACGCGAGCCGCGTTCCGAAGCCCGCCTGCACCGCCGGGATGGCGACCGCTCCGGGAATGTGCGCCTCGTCGAACTGGAGGTCGGTGCGCACGTCGACGAGGAGGGCTCCGCGCGTGCGCTTCTGCTCGACCTGGCGCGGGGTCAGCGGCATGACCTCGACACCCTCGGTGACGAGCTCGCCCTTGTTGAGCTCGACGATCGCCTCGAAGTTCGGCGGCTGAGGCCCCAGCGAGCCGATGGCCTGCTCGACGAACGCGCTCGCGTCCTCGACTTGGAGCATCGGGTTGTGCGCACGCTCGTAGGCGAGCGTCGAGGAGATCTTCATGTCCATCGCCGGGCCCCCGCAGAGCGATCCCCCGAGGTGGCCCGGCCACACCTCGGTCTCGGGGGGCAGGGTGAGGATCCGTTCGTGAAGGGACTCGAAGATCCCGTGTGCACCCTCCTCCCTGTCGATCGCGAGATCGGGGCGGGCCACGTCGTTGACGAACAGCGAGTCGCCGGTGAGCAACGCCCACGGCTCCTCGCCGCGGCTCGTATCGATGAGGACGAAGGCGGTGTGCTCCGGTCTGTGGCCGGGCGTGTGGATCGCCCGCACCGTCAGGTCGCCGAGCGCGAGCTCCCAGCCGTCCTCGAAGGGCTCGTGGTCGTAGGCGGCACCCGCCCGACCGTTGATGTGGATCGTCGCCCCCGTGGCGGCCGCCAGCTTCCCGTGTCCGGAGACGTGATCGGCGTGGTTGTGGGTCTCGAGGATGTGCTCGATCGATACACCCATGTAGCGCGCAAGCTCGAGGTACTCGTTGATCTCGAACTTCGGATCGACGACCGCGGCTATGCCGGCGTCATCGTCGCCGATCAGGTAGGAGGCGCAACCGAGGTCATCGTGTGGGACCTGCCGGAAAATCACCTGCCCGCTCTCCCCGCTTTCAGCGAGTGTTCCCGGTGTGACCGAGTGAGTAGCGCCCGGGCTGGGGCCACACGGCCATTCCGTGGGGTCCCGCTCCGACCTTGATGCGAGCCTCCAGCTTGCCGGTCCGGGTGTCGATCCCGTAGATCTCGCTGTCGTAGCGACCAGTCAGCCAGAGTTGCCTCCCGTCGGGTGACACTCCGCCCATGTCGGGGCTCGCACCGCCGCCGAGCTCCCATTTCTTCAGGACCTCCCCTTGGCGAAGTCGAGGACGGAGATCGTTCCCTCCTCGCGGTTGGAGGCGAACAGCAGGCGTGCATCGCGGCTCGGGTACAGGCCATGCGCGCCCTGGCCTGTGGGCACGAACCTCTTGATCTTGAACTTCTCGCCCGTCACGACCCATAAGCCGTCCGCCTGCATGTCGGCGACGTAGAAGAGGTTGCCGTCGGGCGAGATCTTGACGTCCTGTGGCATCCCGGGCCGGGGGAGAGGAAGGCGGCGGATCAGCTTGCGGCGCCGGACGTCGACCTTGATCAAGGCGGCCTCGAACTCGCAGCTCGCGACGAAGTAGCGTCCGTCGGCGGAGAAGTCGAGATGGTTCAGACCTCGGCAGGGGACCGGGACCGACTTCTCGAGCCGCATTGTCTGCGCGTCGCGAAAGTCGAGCCGGGCCAAGCGCTCCGCCATCACGATCGCCGTGCGCCCGTCGAGGGTGAAGTAGAGGTTGTAGGGATCCTCGACCGGGATCGCCTCGCCCTTCGGGCGTGCGGTCCTCGGATCGATCGTCGTCAACGAGTTGCCCTGGTTGCTGTTGACGTAGAGCGTGCGCATGTCGGGCGAAGGCGTGACGTGCTGAGGAAGGCCTCCGACCGAGAAGCTGCGGACGATCGCCCGCTTCTCGGGGTCGATCACGTCGACCGTGTCGCTGTCGCTGTTCGGTACGTAGATGCGATAGGGGACGCCGCGAGCGGCGCTGCTCAGCATGCCCGCCCGAGTCGCCGCGTAGACGTCTCGGTCTTCGGGGGGAGGCACCCTCGGGGGGCTTGCCGCCTCGGGTCTCGCACGTTGGTCAGAAGCGCTCAATCCGCCATCGCAGCCGGCCAGGACGCCGGTGAGGACGACAAGGCACAGTGCGGCGAAGCGCTCTCGGTAACCAGGCACAGCGGCGTAGAGCTAGCAGATAGCGCGGAGGCTGTTAGCGAAACGCTCTTCATGCACCGAACCCTGGCCACCTTTTTCCATGGCCAGGGTTCGACTTGGTCCAGATGATGGAGCTAGCCGGGCTCGAACCGGCGACCTCCTGGGTGCGATCCAGGCGCTCTCCCAGCTGAGCTATAGCCCCGCGTGCTGCATCCGGTTGCGCCGGGCGGCGACCCCGCGAATGGTAGCGTCGCCCGCAGGCAGCCTCGGCGGGCGGGCGCCTCCTTGACGGTACTCTGTTGGAGCAGGTCGGCGGCGCTCGGATCAGTCCACGGAGCGGCCGCGTCTGCCGGCGCATGATGAGCTTTCGAAACCGTCTTCAACTTCTGTGGGCGATCGTTCTGATCGCCCCGACGGTTGCCGTCGTGCTGCTGGTCTTCGGAGGTGATTCGAGTGGCTCCGCCAGCGAGGTGCGCGCCTCCCAGGGCCTGCGAACCGCCTTTGCGGTCTACGGCGGCGCGCGTGCCCAAGCGCGTCAGGCGCTCGTGCGGGCGGCCGGCGATCCCGGGCTACGCGACGCCTTGGAGCGCGGTCCGTCGATCGAGCTCGAGCGTCGGGCCGAGGAGCTTGTGGCTCGGAGCCGGGCTCTCGACGGACTTGCGTTCTACACACCCTCGGGTAGGCGGCTCGTCCAGGCGGGTGCGCGCGACGCCGTGGCCTCTGCCGGAGCGGCGCCCGCGGTGCAGACGCGGGGGCGGCTCGGCGTGGTCACAGGGTCGACGACGACCGCACCGGAGCTGGCTACGCGCCTCGAAAGTGCCACGGGGCTCGAGGCCCACGTCCTGCGCAACGACACGACGCTCGCGGGCACCCTGCCCGGCGTGGAGCGGACCCCTGCCGACACCGGCGAGGTCGAGATCGGTGGCGAGAGCTTCCGGGCCGCCTACGATTCGGTCGGCGAACCGGCCGGTCCGCCCGTACGCATCGGCGTGCTCTCTTCCGATTCCGCCGCTGGGGCGGGCCGATCCACGCTCGTTCTCGTGGTGGTGGCGCTGCTGGCGGTCATGGCCAGCGCCGCAATCCTCGCGCTGCTGCTCCTGCGTCACCGCCTCGACGAGCTCGTCGAGGCGGCCCGGCGCCTGCGCCGCGGTGACCACCGCCACCGGCTGCCGGTGACCGACGACGATCGTCTCGGCGCCCTCGCCGTCGAGCTCAACACGCTCTCCGACGAGCTGGCCCTCAAGGTCGAGCAGGTCGAGCACGGGCGCGATGAGCTCGAGGACGTGACTCGCCGGGTGGCCGACGCCTTTGCCACCGGCCTCGATCCCGACGGAGCGGTCGACCTCGCCGTCCGCACGGCCGTCGAGGTGTGCGGGGCGGAGGCCGGACGTGCGCTTCCCGTCGATCCCGACAAGATGAGCTCGATTCGCGTCGGCGACCCGGAGGGCGCCTTCGGCGAGGTCCTGACCACCGCCGAGCGGCGTGTGTTCCGCGCCGGCCCCGAAGTAAGCCGCGAGCTGCTCGACCGGATCGAGGGGGAGCGTCGGCCACCGGCCGGCCAGGAGTCGACCCGCACCGCGACCGTCGGCGAACTCCACGCCGTCGCCGCTCCGCTGCGGGCCAGGGTCGCCCTCGACAGCGGCTCGGAGTACCTCGGGGTGGTCTCGATCGCCCGCCGCGAGCGCGCCTTCTCCGACTCCCAGCGCGACCGGATCGCCTACCTCGCCGCCCAGGCCGCCGTGTCGATCGAGAACTCGTTCATCCACGAGCGAGCCCGTCGCCAGGCCGTGACCGACGAGCTCACGGGACTCGCGAACGCGCGCCGTTTCCACGAGGCCCTCGCCCGCGAGCTCGAGCGCACCCGTCGCTTCAGCGGCGAGGTGAGCCTAGTGATGGTCGACATCGACGACTTCAAGCGGGTCAACGACGAGTATGGCCACCAGCAGGGCGACATAGTCCTCGTCGAGGTCGCCAACGCGCTGCGCGAGCAGTGCCGCGAGATCGACCATGTCGCCCGCTACGGCGGTGAGGAGATGGCCCTCGTCCTCCCTCAGACGGACCTGACGGGCGCCACCGAGTTGGCCGAGCGCGTCCGGCGGGCGATCGACCGGATGTCGATCCCCCTTCTCGTCGGCGATGGCCATCTGGGGGTGACCGCGAGCTTCGGGGTTGCGGCCGTGCCCGAGTCGGCCGGCGACGCCCAGGCGCTGATCGCTGCCGCCGACGGAGCGCTGTATCGAGCCAAGCGGGCCGGTAAGAACCGGGTCGCGCACGCCGAGGAGCGGCGGGCCCCGGCGACGGTGCACGGCCCAACGGGAGAGGCGCGGCGGGGAGCGAACGTCTAGGCTAAGCGGGGATGGGCCTGCTCGACGACGCCATCCGCGAGCACCTCGATCTCATGCGTCGCCACGGCGCGAACGAGGCGGACGTCGCCCGCCAGGAGGCGGAGGCGCTTGGCCCGGTGCTCCGCGAGGAGGGCGAAGCGCAGGAAGGCGCCTCGGCGCCCCAGGCCGCCGCGGAAGCCGAGGCCTCCCTTCCCTACGACAGGGCCGCCGAGGCGGGCCTGACCGGCGACCCCGACCTCCCCGCGTTCGAATGGCACGGCTCCTCGACCGCCGAGCCGGACGTGCCGTCGTTCGTCTCGCCCGAGCCGCTGGGGGGCACCGAGCCGGAGCCGGACGGCGTCGAGTCACGAGCGGACGCGGAGGTCGGCCCTGGTCCCACGGAGGCGTTCGACGTCGTTGCGGACGATCCGGCGGTGGGGGAGCCCGAGGTGTCGCTCGAGCCCGGCGTTTTCGAGGCCGAGGGGATGCTTCAGGAGGACCGCTCGGCGGAGGCCGATCTATCGCCTGAGTCGCCGGGCATGCCTGAGTCGTCCGGAACGGCGGCAGAGCCCGAGCCCGAGCCCGTCGCGGAGCCCGAGCCCGTCGCCGAGCCCGAGTCTCCAACGGAGCCGGCTTTCCTCGAGGAAGAGCCGATCGAGGACCTCGTCCCAACCGATGCCGAGGAGGCTTTCGTCGAGGCACCGCCGCCCGAGGCCGAGCCGCCGCTCGAGGAAGAAACCGTCTTCGGGCCGGCGCCGACCGAAGACGACCTTCCGGCTTCGTTCGAGCCAGATCCGCTCGAGTCGGTCCCGGGTTTTGCCACCGAGGCGTCCGAGGAGCCAGTCGTACCCCCACGCGACCCGGAGCCGCCCGAGGACGAGGCCACGGCCTTCCACCCGGCCGTGGTCGATACCCCGGAGCCTGCGCCCATCGACCTCGAGGAGCTCCCTCCGGAGCCGGTCCCGCCTGAGGGGGGTCCCTTGCCGCTTGGCGCCGAGGACTCACCGCCCGGGCAGGAACCGCCGCCTCTGAGCCCGGGAGAGGTGGTCGAGGGACCGCCGGTCGACCTCGGTCCGGACGAGCTGCCAATCGAGGAGCCGCTGGAACCGCCGGTCGAGGAGCCGTTCGTCGCCGGCGAAGAGGAGGCTTGGCGCGAGGCCGGCGAGGCGGCGGGCGACATCTCGGAGTCGCTGCCGGAGCCGCCTCTCGGCGGTGCCTTCTCCTCAGAGGGTCTCGAGCCCCAACCCACCGGGCCCGTCGAGGCCGACGCGCTGTTCGAGCCGGCCGACGAGCCGCCGGTGGACGAGAGCCAGCTCCGGGGTCCTGCTCCGGACGCCGAGCTCCCTGCGCCCGAGCCCCTCGACGCGTCACCCGGCGAACCGCTCGACCCACCCGCCGAATCTCCCCTGCCCGCCGATTCCGAGGCCGCCCGTGGGTTCTTCGACGAGACCGCCGAGTACGAACGCCCCTCGCCCGAGGAGCGGTCGCCCACCGTCGATCCCGATTTCGAGGATTGACGCCCGCGCTGGACGTGTGATCGGCGCTGCCGCGCGCAAACTAACGGCGCAGGCCGCTCCCGCCGAGATCCAGAGCACGGCGACCACGAAGGACGCCGAGCGGCAGGGATGCCGCTACAGCCGCAGTGTCGGCGAGGGGCGCCGGGCGGGCGCCCCTCGTCCGGCGTTGCTCGCGATCCACTGCGAGCTAGATGTACCCCCGCGTGCGCGAGGCCTCGACCACTCGCTCGATGCCGAGCTCATAGGCGGCGCTCCGCAGCGAGAGATCCGAGTCGTTGGCGCGCTGGGCGACGCTGCGATACGCCCGGCGCATGATCCCTCCGAGCTTGTCGTTGACCTCGCGCTCGTCCCAGCGCAAGTGCTGCATGTTCTGTACCCACTCGAAGTACGAGACGACGACGCCCCCGGCGTTCGCCATCACGTCGGGGATCACGTAGACGCCCTTGTCCTCCAGGATCTCGTCGGCCTTTGGGGTGGTCGGGCTGTTGGCGCCCTCGATCATCATCCGGCAGTTGAGCCGATCGGCGTTGCGCTCGTGGATCATCCCCCCGAGCGCGGCGGGGATGAAGACATCGCACTCGATCTCGAGCAGCTCGTCAGCTTCGATCGCCTCGGCGTCCGCGAGCTCGGGCAGGATGCCGCCGTCGCCGAGGTGTCGCAGAAGCGCGTCGGGGTCGATGCCCCCGTCGCTGCGGATGGCTCCGTTGGCGTCGGAGACACCGACGATCCTCGCGCCCAGTCCGTCGATGATGCGCGCCGCCCACGAGCCCACGTTGCCGAAGCCCTGGACGACCACGCGCGTCTCCGGCGGCTTGAGGCCGAGAAGGGGCGCTGCCTCGCGGTAGAGATAGACGACCCCGCGCCCGGTAGCCGCCTCGCGCCCGTAGGAGCCCTCCAGGGCGATCGGCTTCCCCGTCACGCACGCCGGCGTGTGCCCGTGCAGCTTCCCGTACTCGTCCATCATCCACGCCATCGTCTGCGCGTCCGTGTTGACGTCGGGCGCCGGGATGTCGCGACCCGGGCCGAGGACCTTCTCGATCTTGTCGATGAACGAGCGGGCGATCTGCTGCTTCTCGCTCTGCGCGAGATCGGCCGCGGGACAGTTGACCCCGCCCTTGGCGCCGCCGAAGGGGATCTCCGCGATCGCCGTCTTCCAAGTCATGAGCGCAGCGAGGGCTCGAACCTCGTTGAGGTTGACCTCCTGGTGGAAGCGAATCCCACCCTTGTAAGGACCGCGCGCGCCGTTGTGCTGGACGCGGTAGCCGGAGAAGACATGAGTCCTGCCGTCGCTCAGCTTGATGGGGATCTGCACCGTGACCTCGCGGTAGGAGCTGCTGAGCACCTCCGCCACGTCATCGGGCAGCTCGAGTCGCTCAGCCGCCTCGCGGAAGTGGTGCTGAACGATGTCGTAGTTGGAGATCTCCGCTCGCTGGGGGC
>JACCUC010000249.1 GCA_013812065.1 Thermoleophilaceae bacterium
TGCTCGTGGTCTTCGACCACCTCAAGCACACGATCGCCATCCTCGTCAACGTCTATGCGGACGACGGGGACGGCGACCTCGAGGCGTCCTACGCCGACGCGCTGGCCACCGTCCACAAGGCCCGTGACCTGCTCGCCGGGCCGGTGCCGCGCTTCGACGCCACGCCCGCCGCGCCGCGACCGGCGTTCACCTCGAACATGCCGCGCGAGGATTTCGAGTCGATGGTCGCGCGCATCGTCGAGTACGTTCACGCGGGCGACGCGTTCCAGGTCGTGCCCTCCCAGCGCTGGTCGGCCGAGCTGGGCATCGACCCGTTCTCGGTCTACCGCGGGCTGCGGGTCGTCAACCCGAGCCCGTACATGTACTTCCTGGATTTCCTGGACTTCCAGGTCGCCGGTGCATCGCCGGAGCCGGTGCTGACGGTGCACGGCCGCCACGTCGCGACGCGGCCGATCGCCGGGACGCGCCCCCGGGGCGCGACCCCCGAGGACGACGCGCGCATCGCCGGCGAGCTGCTCGCCGACGAGAAGGAGCGCGCCGAGCACGTCATGCTCGTCGACCTCGCCCGCAACGACCTCGGACGGGTGTGCGAGTACGGCTCCGTGCAGGTCGACGAGCTGATGGTGGTCGAGACCTACTCGCACGTGATGCACATCGTCTCGTCGGTGTCGGGCACTCTGGGCGACGGGGTGACCGCGATGGATGCTCTGCGTGCCTCGCTGCCCGCGGGCACGCTGTCGGGCGCGCCCAAGATCCGCGCCATGCAGATCATCGACGAGCTCGAGCCGGTGTCGAGGGGTCCATACGGCGGCTCGGTCGGGTATCTGTCGTTCTCCGGCGATCTCGACTCGTGCATCTACATCCGCTCCGCCGTGATCAAGGAGGGGCGCATCCACCTGCAGGCCGGCGGCGGCATCGTCGTCGACTCCGACCCCGACTACGAGGTGCGCGAGACCGAGGCCAAGGCGGGTGCGGTGCGGGCGGCGATCGAGCTCGCCTGCCGTCAGGAGGACTGGGCGTGACGCGCGTGCTCATGCTCGACAACTACGACTCCTTCACGTGGAACCTCGTCCAGTACCTGGGCGAGCTCGGTTGCGAGCTCGAGGTCGTGCGCAACGACGAGCTGGGCGCCGAGGAGCTGCTCGCGCGCGGGCCCGAGCGGATGGTGGTCTCCCCGGGACCGTGCTCGCCGGCCGAGGCCGGGATCTCGACCGAGGCGATCCGCCGCCTGGCCGAGGCGGGTGTGCCCACCCTGGGGGTGTGCCTGGGCCACCAGGCGCTCGCCGCGGCCTTCGGCGGCCGCGTGGTACGCGGCGAGCCCGTCCACGGCAAGTCGACCGAGGTGGAGCACGACGGGCGCACGATCTTTCGCGGCCTCGGGAGCCCGCTCGTGGCCGCGCGCTACCACTCGCTGGTGGTCGACCCGGCGCTGCCCGACTGCCTCGAGCGCTCGGCGAGCGCGAACGGGACGGTGATGGGCCTACGCCACCGCGAGCTTCCCGCCGAGGGCGTGCAGTTCCACCCGGAGTCGGTGCTGACCGAGGACGGGCGGATGCTGCTGCGGAACTTCCTCGAGGCGCCTGCGGCCTAGCCAACCGTGCCCAACCCGGTCCTCACCGCCGCCGTCGACCGCATCGCCGCGGGGCGCGACCTCTCCGCCCCGGAGTCCGCCGACGTCCTGCGCGAGGTCATGGAGGGACGCGCCTCGGAAGTGCAGACCGCCGCCTTCCTGGTCGCCCTGCGGGTCAAGGGAGAGACCGTCGAGGAGCTCACCGGGCTGGCGCGGACCATGCGGGAGCTCAGTCTCGAGGTCGAGGTGGCTCCCGCCGACGGCGGCGACGGCCTGCTCGACACTGCCGGTACGGGCGGCGGGCGCCCGACCTTCAACGTGTCGACGACCGCGGCACTCGTCGCCGCCGGGGCGGGTTGCCGCGTCGCCAAGCACGGCAACCGCTCCTCTACCGGCCTCTCGGGCTCGGCCGACCTGCTCGAGGCCCTCGGGGCGCGGATCGATCTCGAGCCCGCGGCGATCGCCGAGTGCGTCGACGAGTGCGGCTTCGGCTTCATGTTCGCTCCGCTTCACCACGCCGCCATGCGCCACGTGGTCCCGGTGCGTCGCGAGCTCGCGGTGCGCACGATCTTCAACTTCCTCGGCCCGATCACCAACCCCGCCGGGGCGACGCGGCAGGTGATCGGCGTCTCCGACCCAACCTACCTCGACGTCGTCGCGGGCGCGCTCGACGCGCTCGGGGGCTCGCGGGCCCTGGTAGTGTCGAGCGAGGATGGCCTCGACGAGATCAGCGTCTCGGCCCCGACCCGCGCCGTCGAGCTGCGCGACGGCGAGCACCGCCACCTGCGCATCGTCCCCGAGGAGCTCGGCGTCCGGGCCGAGCCGCCCGGGGCCCTAGGTGGCGGCACGCCGGAACGCAACGCCGAGATCGCTCGGGCGGTGCTCGGCGGTGAGCCCGGACCCGAACGCTCCGTGACCGTGCTGAACGCGGGCGCGGCGATCTACGTGGCCGGCCGCGCCGAGGATCTGGCGAGCGGGGTCCGGGCCGCGGAGGAGGCGATCGACTCAGGCGCCGGGGTCGCCGTGCTCGAGCGCTACGTGGAGGCGACCCGGCGGCTCGGCCCCGTCTCGTGAGCGTCCGGCTCGAGCCCATCCTGGAGGCGACCCGCCAGCGCGTCGAGCGCTGCCGGCGCGAGCTGTCCGAGTACGAGCTCGAGGGCCGGATCGAGCTCGGTCGCGAGGGGCGGCCCTTCAGCGAGGCCCTGTCGCGCCCGGGCACGTCGGTCATCGCCGAGTACAAGCGCCGCTCTCCGTCGGCGGGCACCTTGCGGGAGGGCGTCTCGGTACGCGACATGTCTATCGCCTACGAGCGCGGAGGGGCGGCCACCCTCTCGATCCTCACCGAGGAGGAGCACTTCGGCGGTTCGCTCGACGACCTCCGTGAGGCTCTCGCCGTGACCGACCTGCCCGTCCTGCGCAAGGACTTCACGATCGACCGCTACCAGCTCCTCGAAGCCAAGGCCGCGGGCGCCGACGCCGTGCTGCTCGTGGTCGGCGCGCTGGCACCCGAGCAGCTCGCCGACCTCTACGCCGAGGCCCGAGAGCTCGACCTCGACGCGCTCGTCGAGGTCCACGACCGGCGCGAGCTCGAGGTCGCGCTCGAGATCGACGCCGACGTGGTCGGGATCAACAACCGCGACCTGACCGACTTCAGCGTCGACGTCCTACGCACCTTCGACCTGCTCGCCGACGTCCCGGCCGGGAAGACCGTGGTCTCCGAATCGGGGATCTTCGAGCGCGGCCAGATCGAGGAGCTCGAGCTGGTCGGCATCGACGCCGTGCTCGTGGGGGAGACGCTCATGCGGGCGGCGGACCCGGAGGCGGCGGTGCGGGAGCTGGCGCGGACCGAGGAGCCGACGCAGGCCTGAGCACGCCCGAGCGCCGGCCTGTCCGGCCGGCACCCGGCGGTATCTAACATCGGCGCATGGCGAGCGCTCGCGAGCTCCGGCCCGAGGGGGTCGCCTCTCTGGGGGCGCGCCTGAGCGCCAACATCCGCCGCGCCATCAAGGCCGGCGACGAGGTCGTCCGCGACGTCCTGGTCGCCCTGCTCGCCGAGGGCCACGTACTGATCGAGGACCACCCCGGCGTCGGCAAGACGGCG
>JACCUC010000256.1 GCA_013812065.1 Thermoleophilaceae bacterium
CTCCTGGCGCGCCGGGCGGGTGTCAGGCCCCGCGCCGTCTTCGGGTCCGGCCGCCGCCGGCGCGCCCTCAGCGGCCTCCTCCACGGTCAGCGGCGCGGCGATGTCCTCGAGGCTCGCCTTCTCGGCCTTGAGCCCGAACAGCAGCTCGACGACGCCTCCCATCGCCATCACCACGCCGCCGATCACGAACGCGATGGCTACGGGGCCGCGCTCGTCGGTGGCGACGAGCTGGCCGAAGAGCAGCGGACCGCTGATCCCGCCGACCGCCGTCCCCAACGCGTAGAAGAACGCGATCGCGAGCGCCCGCGTCTCCATCGGGAAGATCTCGCTCACCGTGAGGTAGGCCGCGCTCGCGCCGGGCGGAGGCGAAGAAGAACGTCAGCATCACGAGGGCCATGAAGAACCACGGGCTGTCGATCACCTCCGTCACGAAGAGCGCCGCCAGCGCCACCGCGACCGCCGCCGAGCCCAGGTAGCAGCCCGCGATCATCGGTTTTCGCCCGACGGTGTCGAACAGGCGCCCGAGCGTCAAGGGACCGAGGAAGTTGCTGAGCGCGTAGACGACGAAGAAGATCGGCACCGTCGCCGACGCCACCCCGAAGAACGTGTGAGCAGCGTGCCGAGGTTGAAGGTGATTCCGTTGTACATGAAGGCCTGGCCGACGAACAGCGAGAAGCCGAGCACGGCGCGCCTCGGGTAGAGCTTGAAGGCGACGCGGGCGATCTCCCGGAAGGGGATCGCGCGGCGCTGGCGGACGGTCAGGCTCTGGCCGGCCTCGGACAGCTCCTGGCCGGTCTCCTCGCGGATCTCCTCCTCGATGCCGCCCACGACCCGTTCGGCCTCCTCCTCCTGGCCGTGGATGAACAGCCAGCGCGGGTCTCGGGCACGTGGCGGCGGACGAACAGGATCACCAGGCCGAGCACCGCCCCGAGCCCGAACGCCAGCCGCCAGCCGACCCCGCCGAGGAGATCCACGACGAGAATTGCCGCGCGTGCCAGGCCCCGTCGCGCAGCCAGCGAGTGTCAGCCATCTGACACCCGAGCGCCCCGCTTTACCGGCGGTTGAAGAAGCGAGGCAAGGGTTCGGCCGACGATGACTGAGCCCCGGTCGCCGTGGTTCTGCCTCCTGCGGCCAGTCCTCGTCCGACCAGCGTGAGTCAACATCGCAACGAAGGGAGAGCGCCATGACGGCAGGTCAGCCTGAGGAGGCGTCGGACTCCGGCAAGGGGTCTCGGCGGCCACGACTCGGACTCGGACTCGTCCTCGTCCTCGGGCTGGTGATCGGAGCCGGTATCGGGCTGGTCGTCGGGATCTTGGCCTTCGACGGCGACGGCGACGTCGACGATCGCGAGGTCAGCCAGCGGCCCATCTTCGACACGACCCTCCAGCGGATCGTCGCGGGCCCCGAGCCCTTCTTCGGCGACCCGGTCGTCGTCGGCGGGCAGGTCAGGGAGATCATCTCTCCTCGAGCCTTCACGGTCGGGCAGCCGGGCTTCTTCGGGCCAGACCTGCTCGTGGTCACGAAGGCGCCGGTCACCGCCCCCACCGGGCGATCGAGCTCGCGCCCAATCCTCGAAGGCGACTTCGTCGGCGTCGCCGGCGAGGTCCAGAAGTTCGACATCGGCGGGTTCGAGCGTTTCGCGGGCACGGAGCTGACCAGGGAGTTCGACTCGTTCGTCGGCGACGACCTCGCAGAACGCGAGGGCGAGCCCGCGGTGCGAGCCGCGCGTGTCGTCTTCGACTCTCGCGCCACGATCGTCGCGGAGGCGGGCTCGGTCGAGGAGATCGTCGAGCGACCGAACGATTTCTACGGGAAGATCACCTCGGTGAGCGGCGAGGTCAGCGAGGTGCTCCCGTCCGGGGTGCTCAGGATCGATGACCAGCTCGTGGCCCTCACCGCCGACTTCGCCCAACGCCGCCCACGGGAGGGCGACCGGGTCCGGATCGTCGGTCCGGTCCGACCCTTCGACCCGGATCAGCTGCGCGAGGGCGGTGGGGGCCGCGCGGACGACGAGGTGCTCGGCAATCTCGCGAACCGCCCGGCGATCGTCGCCCAGTCGCTCGAGATAGAAGAGGAGTAGCCGCGCGGGGCGGTGGTGGCGTCAGGACCGGCGCGAGGCTCAGAAACGGTCCTGTTCGATCGCGCACTCGAGCAACATCGCGTGCACGAATGCCTGAGGCAGGTTGCCGCGCAGCTGGCGCTGCTCGACGTCGAACTCCTCCGACAGCAGCCCGGGCGGCCCGCATGCAGCGCGGGCGCGCTCGAACCAGCGCGCGGCGGCGACGCGATCTCCCTGCTGGCCCCATGCCAGGGCGAGCAGGAAGTTACACAGCAGGAAGGCTCCCTCGGCCGCGCCGAGCGGGCGGGCGTCGGGACGGAAGCGGTAGGCGTACCCCTCCTGGGTCAGGTCGCTGTCGATCGCCCGCAGAGTGGCCACCGAGCGCGGGTCGTCCGGCGGGACCCCGCCGCGCAGAGGGGGGATCAGCAGCGCGGCGTCGAGCCGCTCGTCGCCGACGGCGCGCTGCCAGCGCCCCGATGGGTGCGTTGCGCGCCGGGCGGTGTCGGCGACTAGCGTGTCGGCGAGCGACAGCCACCTCGCCGCCCGCTCGCCGCCCGGGCCGATCTCGCTCGCCTGGCGCAGCCCGGCCGCGCAGATGAGCCGGCTGTGCGTCCACTCGGCCGGCTCGAGCTCCCAGATCCCGGCGTCGTACTCGCGCCAGCGCTCGGCGATCGCGTCGGCTGCGACCTCGATCGCGCGCCAGCCCTCGGCGTCGAGGTGGTCATGACGGGCGGCGGCGGCGAAGAGCAGCAGCGCCTCGCCGAAGGCGTCGAGCTGGAACTGGCGGTTGACCCAGTTGCCGACGACGGCACTACCTCCGGGGTAGCCGGCCAGATCGAGGTCGCGCTGATCAGGGACGTCGTCGCCCGCGACCGTATAGGCCGGACGCAACCGGGGGCCGTCCTCGAGCAGCCGCTCGCGCACGAAGCGCACCGCGTCGTCGAGCAGCTGGTGGGGGCCGGCCTTGGCGACGGCCTGCCCGGCGAAGGCCTGGTCGCGGATCCACGCGTAGCGGTAGTCGTAGTTGCGTCCGGCGCGGGCCCGCTCGGGTAGCGACATCGTCGCCGCGGCAACCATCGCTCCGCTCGTGCTCGTGAGACCCGCGAGCACCGCAAGGGCGTGGCGCGAGTCCCGCGGCGCGATCGAGCCGTCGACCGCCGGAACGCGCTCACGCCACGCCGCCTCGGTGCCCTCCCACGCGCGATCGGGATCGGCCGCCTCGGGAGGCTCGTGAGCATCGATGGTGAGCACGAGGTCGTGGTGCCCGCCCTCCTCGACGTCGAGCTCCATCGTGAGCGCCTGCCCTCCGACCTCGGTCTTCTCGACCCGGGCGTGCGACCCCCCGGTCCAGCAGAAGTGCGCACCGGCGACCGTGCCGCGCCAGTTACCGTCCTCGTCCCGGGCGAGATCCCGAACGGGCTCGCCGCCGAACCGCCCGCAGAGGTTGAGCACGACATCGACGCGAGCGCGGCCGGCGGTAGCGTGCACGCGCCGCAGGACCACCGCCCGGTCGGTACGCGCGGGCAGCGCGAGTGCCTCCCGGCACTCGACGATGCCATTCTCCTCGGTGGTCCAGCGGCTGCGCCAGATGAGCCCGCCCGCCTCGTAGTGGCCGCCCCACACGAACCGGGGCTTGGGCGTGACCGCGTAGGCCCCGCGGCCTCCGACGAGCGAGGAGAACAGGGCGTCGTCGTGCCAGCGCGGAAAGCACATGAAGACGAAGTCGCCGCGCGGACCGACGAGCACCCCGCGTTCTCCGTCGGCGAGCAGGGCGTACTCACGCAGGACGTTCGGCTGGGCGAGGCCCGGCTCGAGCGTGTGGCCGCGGTCGCTCACCGGCCCGCGCGGAGCACGGCCGCGGCCAGCGCCGCCCCGCCGACGAGCGCTCCGGCGACGAGCGGCCGATGTGTGTTCGCCCAGAGCTGAGGGCTGCGCGACTGCGCCTGCTCGTCGAAGATCCCGTGCGTCGCCGCCTCGTGCTCGACCGGCTCGAACAGGTTGTCGGGGCGATCGGGGCGGACGGGCATGTCCTGGACCTGCTGCGACTTGAAGCCGGTGCGCGCGAGGTACCAGTCGGCGAACCAGGGCGCGATCTTGTTGCCGGCGATCGCCTGCACCGCTCCCTTCCCGACCCAGATCTCGCGGCGGCGGCGGTGTGCGGCGTGGTAGACCGCCTCGGCCGGGATCTCGGGCTGGTAGATCGGCGGAACCGGCTGAGGGTGCTTGGGGAGCTTGGAGCGGCCCCAGTTGAACTGCGGGGTGTTGACCGCGGGCAGGTGCACGGAGGTGATCCATACCCTGCTCTTTCGGTGCAGGAGCTCGGTGCGCACCGAGTCGGTCATGCCGCGCATGGCGAACTTCGCCCCGCAGTAGGCGGCCTGGAGCGGGATCGCGCGGTAGGAGAGCGCCGAGCCGACCTGGACGATCGTCCCGTGGTCGCGCGGAAGCATCCGCCTGAGCGCCGACATCGTCCCGTAGACGGCACCGAGATAGGTGACCTCGGTCGCGCGCTTGAACTCACCCGGGTCGATCTCGTCGAAGGGCGCGAACACCGTCGCCATCGCGTCGTTCACCCATACGTCGATCGGGCCGAGCTCGCGCTCGACGCGCTCGGCGGCGGCTTCGACCGCGTCGGCGTCGGCAACGTCGGTGGGGATGGGGAGCGCCCGGCCCCCGAGCGACTCGACCTCCCCGCGCGCCGCCTCGAGCCCCTTGTGCCCGCGTGCGAGCAGAGCGACGTGCGCGCCGCGCTTGGCGAAGGCGTGGGCGATCGCCCGTCCGACGCCGCCCGCGGCGCCCGTGACGACCACCACCTCGTTCTTGGCGTTACTGCCCATCGACGTCTCCTCTCATCATCTGCGTCGGGCGGACCGCACTCGGCGGCCGTGGTGCGCGTGAAGCATCACACCATGAGGTTGGGGCAGCGGTTTGTCCGCACGCGGACCGTCGCCGGGCTTTCACCTTCCATCCCCGAACATCGCCCTCGCAAACGCGAGTTCGCGCCTCGCCGAGTGGGTAGGCGCGGACTGAGGTCGAGGCCCGAGAACAAAGGAGCACCGATGTCCGAGAGCACGAGCGTCAAGGTCCCCGGTCTCGCAGAGTCGACGGAGGCCGGCAGCGTCGCGAGCTTCATGCTCGAGCGCCTGCACGGATGGGGCTGCAACCGCATCTACGGCTATCCCGGCGACGGCATCAACGGCTTCATCGGCGCCTTTCGTGAGGTCGGCGACCGCGTTCAGTTCACCCAGACCCGCCACGAGGAGATCGCGGCCTTCTGTGCCTCGGCCCACGCCAAGTTCGGCGGCGGCTTCGGGGTCTGCATGGCGACCTCGGGGCCGGGCGCGATCCACCTCCTCAACGGCCTCTACGACGCCAAGCTCGACCACGTACCGGTCGTCGCGATCGTCGGCCAGCAGAAGCGGATGTCGCTCGGCGGCCACTTCCAGCAGGAGGTCGACCTGCCGGTCCTCTTCAGCGACGTCGCCGGCGAGTACGTGCACTACTGCATGGCGCCGACCCAGGCCGCCCACCTCGTCGATCGTGCCGTGCGGATCGCGCTCTCCTACCGCACCGTGACGGCGATCATCATCCCCGAGGACGTCCAGGAGTCGGAGCACCAGGACCCCCCGCGCGCCCACGGGGCGGTGTTCTCGAGCGGCGACATCACGAAGCCGCGCGTGATCCCCCAGCAGCACGACCTCCAGCGCGCCGCCGAGATCCTCAACAGCGGAGAGAAGGTCGCGATGATGGTCGGCCAGGGTGCGCGCGCGGCGGCCGAGGAGGTCAAGCAGGTCGCCGAGGTCCTTGGCTGCGGCGTGGCCAAGGCGCTCAACGGCATCGACGTCCTCCCCGACGACCTGCCGTACGTGACCGGCTCCTGTGGGCTGCTCGGCACGAAGCCGACGGACGAGATGATGGAGAACTGCGACACCTTCCTCATGGTCGGGTCGAGCTTCCCCTACTCGGAGTGGCTGCCGAAGCCCGGTCAGGCGCGCGGCGTCGAGATCAACATCGACCCGAAGATGATCGGCATCCGTTATCCGATGGAGGTCAACCTCGTCGGCGACTCGGCGGAGACGCTCCGTGCGCTCATCCCGATGCTTCAGCGCAAGCCGGACCGCTCCTGGCGCGAGCGGCTCGAGGGAGAGGTGACCCGCTGGTGGGAGATCCTGGCCGACCGCGCCCAGGAGAGCGCGAACCCGATCAATCCCCAGCTCATCTACCACGAGCTGAGCCCGCGACTGCCCGACCGGGTCATCACCACCGCCGACTCGGGGTCGTCGACCAACTGGTGGGCGCGGCAGCTCAAGCTGCGCGAAGGGATGCGGGCCGGGCTCTCGGGCACGCTCGCGACGATGGCGCCGGCGCTCCCGTACGCGCTGGGGGCCAAGTTCGCACACCCAGACCGGCCGGTGATCGCCTGCATCGGCGACGGCGCGATGCAGATGCTCGGCATCAATACGCTGATCGACATCGCGCAGTACTACGAGCAGTGGGAGAACCGCCAGCTCGTGGTCATCGTCCTCAACAACGGCGACCTCAACCAGGTCACCTGGGAGCAGCGCGTGCTCGCCGGCGACCCGAAGACGCCGGCCACCCAGGACCTGCCCGACTTCCCCTACGCCCGCTACGCGGAGCTGCTCGGACTGAAGGGCATCCGCGTCGACCAGCCGGAGCAGGTGGCTCCAGGGCTCGATGAGGCGCTCGCCGCCGACCGCCCGGTGGTCTACGAGGCGATCACCGACCCGGAGGTGCCGCCGCTGCCGCCGCACATCCGCATGGAGCAGGTCAAGCACATGACGAGCGCGCTCGCGCACGGTGATGAGCACGCCGGGCGGATCGTCAAAGAGGCGGTCAAGGGAAAGGTCCAGGAGTTCGTCAACCGCTGAGCCCGACGAGAACGAGCCCGCTCATGGCCACCGTCGCCACGCCGCGCGTCGAAGCCGCGGTCGAGACCGTCCGGGTGTCGGCCTACGACGTACCGATGGAGGAGACCGAGTCCGACGGCACGCTCGAGTGGGGCTCGACCACGATGATCCTCGTCGAGGTCGAAGCCGGCGGCGAGCGCGGACTCGGCTACACCTACGGTGACGTCTCGGTCGCCCACCTGATCGAGTCGAAGCTGGTCGCTGAGATCGAGGGCGCGGACGCCCTCTCGCCGCCCGCTGCGTGGGCGCGTATGCAGGCGAAGATCCGCAACGCCGGCCGGCCGGGGGTGGGAGCGATGGCGATCTCATGCGTGGACATCGCGCTGTGGGACCTCAAGGCGAAGCTCCTGGGCCTCGCGCTCGCCGACCTGCTGCCGCGCTTCCACACGGCGGTGCCGGCCTACGGCTCGGGCGGCTTCACCTCCTACTCGAACGACCGCCTGCGCGAGCAGTTCGACACCTGGGTGCACGAGATGGGCTTCCCGCGGGTGAAGATGAAGGTCGGGCGCGACTTCTCGGCCGACCCTGGGCGCCTGACCGCCGCCCGCGAGGCGATCGGCGATGGCGTCGAGCTGATGGTCGACGGCAACGGCGCCTACCAGCGCAAGGAGGCGCTCTTCTGGGCCGAGCGATTCTCGGCCTTCGGTGTGACCTACTTCGAGGAGCCGGTGAGCTCCGAGGACCTCGAGGGCCTGCGCCTGCTGCGCGACCGCGCGCCGGCCGGCATGTCGATCGCCGCGGGCGAGTACTCGTGGGATCTCTTCTACTCGCGCGGGCTGCTCACCGCCGGGGCGGTCGACATCCTCCAGGCCGACGTCACCCGGGTCGGCGGGATCACCAACTTCCTGCGCGTCGACGGCCTCGCCAAGGCGCACCAGGTGGTGATCTCGGCGCACTGCGCGCCGGCGGTCTCCGCGCACGCCTGCTGTGCGCTCGAGACGCTCGAGCACCTCGAGTACTTCCACGACCACGTCGAGGTCGAGAAGCTGCTCTTCGACGGCACGCTCAAGCCCGACGGCGGCCGCCTCGTGCCCGACCGCTCGCGCCCGGGGCTCGGCCTCGAGCTCAAGCGCGATGACGCCGCTCGTTATCTCGTCCACGACTCCGAAGGGAACGGCTGAGCTGTTGACCGTCACCGACCACGACGCCACGACCACCCGCACCCCGGCGCGCGGGAACGCGCGCGACCTCGCGCAGGTCGTCGAGCAGCTCGGGCTCGACGTCGGGAAGCTCAAGCGGCGGCTCGAGCAGACCGTCGAGGGCGAGGTGCGCTTCGACGCCGGCGCCAAGGCCCTCTACGCCACCGACGCCTCGAACTTCCGCCAGGTGCCGATCGGCGTCGTCGTCCCGAGGACCGAGGACGACGTGGTGGCCGTCCATCGCGCCTGCCACGAGTTCGGCGCTCCGGTGCTGGCGCGCGGCGGGGGCACGAGCCTGTCGGGGGAGACGGTCAACCATGCGGTGGTGATCGACTTCTCGAAGTACCTCCACAGGATCGGGAAGCCCGACGGCGAGCGGGCGCTCGTCTGCGCTCAGCCGGGGGCGATCAACGAGGAGGTCAACCGAGCCACCGGCGACGTCGGCATGGTCTTCGGCCCAGACCCCTCCTCGCATTCGCGGTGTACGGTCGGAGGCAACGTCGGCAACAACTCGTGCGGCATCCACTCCGTCCAGGCCAGGCACTACGGGCCCGGTCCGCGTACCTCCGACAACGTCGAGTCGCTCGACGTCGTGACCTACGACGGTGCGCGCTTCCGCGTCGGCGTGGGCGAGGAGGATCGGCTCGAGGAGATCATCGCCACCGGGGGGCGCAAGGGCGAGATCTACGCCGGCCTGCGCGACCTCCGCGACCGTTACGCCGACGCCATCCGCGAGACCTACGTGCCGGTGGAGCGGATGCCGCGGCGAGTCTCGGGCTACAACCTCGACGAGCTCCTGCCCGAGCGGGGCTTCAACGTGGCCCGGGCGCTGACCGGCACCGAGGGCACCTGCGTGACCGTGCTCGAGGTCGAGCTCAAGCTCACGCCGGGGCTCTATCAGCGCACGCTGGTCGTCGTCGCCTACGACGGGATCGCCGACGCCGCCGACGACGGCCCGTCGATCATGGAGTGGCAGCCGATCGGCCTCGAGGCACTCGACGACCGCCTGATCGAGGACCAGCAGGAAAAGGACATGAACGTGGCGAGCATCTCCGAGCTGCCGAGGTCGGGCCGTGCCGGCGCGTGGTTACTCGTGCAGTTCGGAGCCGACAGCCGCGACGAGAGCGTCGCCCGCGCCCGCGAGCTCGCCGAGTGGCTGAAGCGCGAGAAGGGCTACGACGACGACCGGATCGCCGTCTTCGAGAGCGAGCAGGAGGGCGGCAACAGCGCCGACATCTGGCAGATCCGCGAGGCAGGCCTCGGCTCGACGGCCTTTCCGCCCGACGGCAAGGACCACTGGCCGGGATGGGAGGACTCCGCGGTCCCGCCCGAGCACATGGGCGACTACCTGCGCAGGCTCATCCCCCTCTACGACAAGCACGGACTACGCGGAGCGTTCTACGGCCACGTCGGCGAGGGCTGCCTGCACTCCCGGATCTCCTTCGATCTGCGCTCGAGCGACGGGATCGCCACCTACCGCACTTTCCTGGAGGAGGCCGCCGACCTGTGCGTCTCCTACGGCGGCTCGGTGTCGGGCGAGCACGGCGACGGCCAGCAGCGGGCGGAACTGCTCGAAAAGCAGTACGGGCCAGGGCTGATGGAAGCCATGCGCGAGTTCAAGCGCATCTGGGACCCGGACTGGAAGATGAACCCGGGCAAGGTCGTCGACGCCTACCGCTTCGACGAGAACCTGCGCCTCGGGGCCGACTACAACCCCTGGCGTCCCGAGGTGACCTTCGCCTACCCCGAAGACGGCGGCGACTTCGC
This sequence comes from Thermoleophilaceae bacterium, assembly GCA_013812065.1. GTDB lineage: Bacteria > Actinomycetota > Thermoleophilia > Solirubrobacterales > Thermoleophilaceae > JACCUC01. The sequence continues at coordinate 9,894 of JACCUC010000256.1, forward strand.
GCACGCCATGCTGCGCTGCGTCGGGGTCGGCAAGTGCCGGGTCCCCGACGCCGAAACCGTGATGTGCCCGAGCTATCAGGTCACGCGCGAGGAGAAGCACTCGACACGCGGCCGCGCTCGGCTGCTGTTCGAGATGCTCGAGGGCGACGTGATCACCGACGGCTGGCAGTCGCAGGAGGTCTTCGACGCGCTCGACCTCTGCCTCTCGTGCAAGGGCTGCACGAGCGACTGCCCCGTGCACGTCGACATGCCGACCTACAAGTCGGAGTTCCTCCATCACCACTACCGGAGCCGGACCCGGCGCCGCCCGCGCTACGCCTATGCGTTCGGCTACATCGACCAGGCTGCCCGGCTGGCCTCTCGGATGCCCGGGCTGGTCAATCTGCTGACCCAGACCCCGCCCTTCTCGCGTCTCGCCAAGGCGATCGCGGGGGTGAGCCGTGAGCGCGAGATCCCCACCTTCGCCCCGGTGACGCTGCAGAACTGGTTCGCCGATCGCGGCGGCAGCGCCAATCCGGACGGGCGGCGAGTGTTGCTGTGGCCAGACACCTTCAACAACCACTTCCACACCGACGTCGGCGTGGCGTGCGTAGAAGCCCTCGAGGTGGCCGGCTGGCACGTCGTCATCCCCGAGGGCCACGTGTGCTGCGGGCGCCCGCTCTACGACTACGGCTTCCTCGACCAGGCACGGGCCTACCTGGAGCGCACGATCGAGGTGCTGCGCGATGAGATCCGCGCCGGCACCCCGGTTGTCGGCATGGAGCCGAGCTGCCTCGCGGTGTTCAAGGATGAGCTGGGACGGATGATGCCGCACGACGACGATGCTCAGCGCCTGCGCAAGAACGCCTTCCACCTCGATGAGTTCTTCGAGCATTTCGAGGTGGAGGTGCCGCGGCTCGAGCGCGAAGCGCTTGTGTGGGGACACTGCCACCACAAGGCCACCGGCGGGATCGCGTCTGAGGAGAAGCTTCTCTCTCGCATGGGCGTCGATGTCAGCAGCGTCTCCGGTGGCTGCTGCGGGCTCGCCGGGTCGTGGGGCTTCGAGGAGGGCAAGTACGAGATCTCGATGGACTGCGGCGAGCACGCGTTGTTGCCCGCGGTCCGCGACGCCGCCCGCGAGACGATCGTCGTCGCCGACGGCTTCTCGTGCAAGACCCAGATCGAGCAGGCGGACACCGGTCGCGGCGCGCTGCACGTCGCTCAGGTCATGAAGATGGCGCGCGACCACGGATCGGGCGGCGCGCGTAGCGGGCTGCCCGAGACCGGGTACCTGGAGGAACGGCCGCGGCCGTCGGTGAAGAGGCGCGGCACTCGCACCGCCGTGGCGGCGGGCGCGCTCACCGGCGTGGCCGCGCTCGTGGCCGCCGCTCGGCGCGACTGACGGCGACAGGTCGAGATGCGGCAGGACCCCCGGCTCGGGTCGTCACCGTCTCAGTCGACGCGACGCGACGCGACGCGTTCAGAGGATCTTGCGTACGCCCGCCTCGCTCTCGACGTCCTCGAGCTGCGCGTCGAGCGATCCGTCGAGCGCACGCCGTCCCGCTCCGCGTCGCAGCAGCGGCAGGACCGTGCTGCCCTTGGCGTCCTCGAGCTCGAGGGCAAAGGCCGTGTACAGCGCGAGCGCCGTGAGACCGAGCCCGATCGCTCCGGCGGCGTCCTGCCACGGTTCGAGTGCGCTCAGCTCGTAGATCCCCGTCGCCGCGAAGCGCGCGCCGCTCACTATCAGCACGGCGGCGGGCACGAGCTTGTTCAGCGTGCCGGCGACTCCCGACAGCATCAGGGCGACGGCGGAGACGAGCAGCAGCAGACCCAGCGCTCCGCTCGTCGAGCCGGGCGGCGAGATGATGAACACCGCCCCGTCGCCAGCCACGTTGTCGCCAGGACGCCGAGTCCGCTGGCGGTGGCCGCGTCGCGCGAGAGGAACGAGAGCACCGACGCGACGAGCTGAAGCGAAACCGGGAACGCCACGATCACCACACCGACGAAGATCCGCTGGCTCGTCGAGATCCAGCCGAGCTCGAGCCCGCTGACCACGAGCGATGCCGCCGCCAGTCCGAACAGGCCGAGAGGCATCGGAGTCCCGAGGGGCCGCACGGATACAACGGCCTGCGTGCTGCTCGGCGATTCGATGCCGGCGGCATCCTCGTGCCCCGCGCCGCGCGAGGTGGTCGGTGCGTCGGTCATGGCCTTACGCAGTCCCGATGCCAACGGCTCCTTCCTGAGCTCACTCATGCTGCCGCTCCTGGTGATCGCTGCGGTGA
>JACCUC010000268.1 GCA_013812065.1 Thermoleophilaceae bacterium
CACGAGCTTTCGCCGTGCGGTGGCCACCTCGCTCGTCATCCTCACGCTGACCGGCGTTGCCGCACTCGCCAGTCACCTCGCGACCGGCAGCGGCCTCAATGTGCCCGTCACGATTGCCCTCGCGAGCTCGACCGGCGTCGGCGCCCTGGCGGGCACCGTGGTGGGGCGCCGCCTGCCGCAGGAGCATTTGGCGCACGCCTTTGCGGTTGTGGTCACCGCGATTGCCCTCTTCCTTCTGGTTGACACGCTGTTCTTCGGCGGGCCACCAAGCGGGTAGGCGACGAGCAGTGCCCCCGGCGATCAGCCGGCGTCCACCCGCACGGCGTGCGCCTTCGCCTCCGGCTCGACGAAGCGCGCGAGCCGCTCGGCTTCGCTGGTTGCGGCCCTCCGCTCGGCGGCGCGCAGCCGGCCGAGCGGCTCGACCACGACGGTCGCGGTCCCGCGGGCCTTCTCGAGCCTCCAAAACCCGGCGACGGCGCCGTCGACGAGCACCGTGGCGCGGACGCGCAGGTTCTTGGTGACGAGGGCGGGCCGGTGCTCGTCGGCGATCGTGCGCGTGCGATTGGAGTGAGCGAGCACGAGGCTGTCGAACTCGGGTAGGAGGCGAACCGGGGCCGGTGCGTCGGCGGGTGGGCGCGGCGCGTCGGGGAGGTCGAACAGCTCTCGGCCTCGCTCGTCCGTGAAGGTCTCGAGCTCCGGCCGCAGCCGCTCGAACGCCGCAGCGAGCCCACCGCCGCCCATCCACGCCTCCGCATCGCGGATCGAGGCCGGTCCAAAGGCGGCGAGGTAGCGGCGCACGAGGCCGTCGTGGTCCGGTCGCTCGTCGGGCGAGGCCCCGAGCCAGCGCTCGCCGTCGATGAACTGCGCGCGCGGCGTGAAGCCCCAGCGGCCTCCGTCCGGCACGCGAACGAGCGGCAGACCGGTGCGCACGAGGGCGGCGAGCGCGCGCACGTCAGCCTCGGGGTGGCGCTCGGCGAGAGCGTCGCGGAGGTCAGCGGCCGACAATGCACCGGCCTCGGCGAATATCGCGCGCGCCTCCTGGACCAGCGCGGGCACGTCGATCCCCTCCGCGCGCGCTCCGAGAATCCGCCGCATCGACTCCTCGAACGCCGGCGCGATCGCCGAGTACAAGCGAGCGTAGTCGCCGGCGCTGATCAGGTGGAGGGTCCCGCGCATCAGGGTCGCTCGGACGACTGCGCGCTCCTCGATCGCCTGCCGCAGCTCACTCGCCTCGAAGCCTTCGAGGCGGCTCCACAGCCCCATGAAAGGCGGTCCGGGCTCCTGGGCCTGCATCCCGGCGAGCCGCCCGATCGCCTCGACCGTGCCGATCGGGTGACGCTCGAGGAGAAGCTGGCGAGCGAGCGTCGCCCGCCCGAGCTCGCGGGCGGTGAGGACCGGCGGCGGCACAGCGCGAGGGTAGAACCAAGTGAGGCGGTGTTGTCGGTGCTTCGCAGTCACCACACGTCGCCGTCGGAGCTAACGGCGGCGCTAACCACAGGGTCGCTGTGGCCGCCCAGGTTCACGAGCGCAGCTACGTCCTTGAGTACCGACGCCCCCGGTGGGCATCATGAGGCTATGACGAGGGTCGCCTTTATCGGCGTAGGCGCGATGGGCGGCCTGATGGCGCGCCGGTTGCTTGACGCCGGGCATGAGCTGAGCGTGTGGAATCGGACGCCGGCGAAGGCGGAGCCGCTGGTAGAGGCGGGGGCGACGCCGGCGGCGACGCCCGCGGAGGCGGTGGGCGGGGCCGAGGTGGTCATCACGATGGTGGCCGACTCAGCCGCCCTGCAGGCCGTCAGCGAGGGGCCCGAGGGCATCGCCGCTGGGGCGACGACCATGCTCGAGATGTCGACGGTCGGACCCGCGGCTGTGGCCCGGCTCCAGGCTGCGCTGGCGCCGGACGCCGGCCTGCTCGACGCCCCGGTGCTCGGCAGTCTCTCGGAGGCCGAGGCCGGGACGCTGCAGATCTTCGTGGGCGGCTCGGAGCCGCTGCTCGAGCGGGTCCGGCCGCTGCTAGCGGAGCTAGGCTCGCCGATCCACGTCGGCCCCCTCGGGGCGGGAGCGGCGGCCAAGCTGGTCGCCAACCTGACGCTGCTCGGTACGCTCGGCGTGCTCGGTGAGGCGCTGGCGCTCGCCGACGGCCTCGGCCTGGCCCACGAGCAGATGTGGGAGGTGCTCGAGGGGACCCCGCTCGGGGCGCAGGCCGAACGCCGCCGCGGGGCCGTCGAGTCGGGCGAGTACCCGCTGCGCTTCGCGCTCGCCCTCGCGCGCAAAGACGCCGATCTGGTCGCAGATGCCGCCGCAGCTGCGGGCGTGGAGGTTCCGCTCGCGCGCGCCGTGCGCGACTGGTTCGCCGAGGCCGAGGCGGCGGGCTGGGGGGAGCTCGACTACTCCTCGGTGCTCGGGCGGATCATGGGGGCGCGATGAGCAGTCTCCGTTCGCGGCGGTGAGCGGCTGGACCGCCGCGAGCGAAGTGGGTCAGCCGCCCCGGCGCCGGCTCATGAAGCGCCGAATCCTGTCGCGAAGCACGGACAGGAGCAGCGCGAGGCCACGGACGGGCCGGTTGGCCCGCGCGGACGCGATGGGACCTTCGCCCACCGGCTGCTCTGGTTCAGAGACCAAGAGACGAGCGTCTCCTGCCTGCTCGGTCCGATCGACTCCGACCGACCCCTTCAGCTCCTCCTGGAGGCAGGCCGCGAAGTCCCCCAGCAGGCGCTTCGAGATGTCCTGGATCATCCCCCCGCGCCCGAATCGCGCGAGCCGCCCGGTGATCGTGAAGTCGGTGTCGACGTGCACGCGCGTGCCGCCGCCCTCGCCCCCGGTGACCGTGCTCACCATCGTCGCCTTGGCCGAGCCCTGGCCGCGCTTGTCCTGGCCGTTCGCGCTCATGGTGGCCACGTGCGCGGCCTCGTCGAGCGACTCGAGCTTGAGCGTGCCCCGGTAGGCCGCGGTGGTCGGTCCGACCTTGACCTGGAAGTTGCCCCGGTAGGTGCCGTCCTCGCCGACCTCGGTGATCTCGGCGCCGGGCAGGCATGGGGCGACCCGCTGCACGTCGATCAGCGCCCGCCAGACGTCCTCGACGGGTGCGTCGACCTCGAAGGACTCCTCGAGCCTCACGCGCGAGCGACCGCAAGATCCTCTGGGGTGTCGACGTCGTCGGGGCGGCCGAGGCCGCCGCAGTCGACGTCGCAGACGTTCGAGCTCGCGAGCACCTCGCGCGCCCCGGCGTCGCCGGTCAGGGCGGTGACACGCGGAAAGAGCGCGCGCTCGAGCACGATCGGGTGACCGGGGTGGCTCTCGTAGGTGGCACGAACCGCGTCGCATCCCCGCCCACGCGCGGCGACCACGCGGGCGACCGCGCGCGCGGCGAGAAGCGGCTGATCGCCGAGCGCCACGACGATGGCGTCGGCCTCCGCCTCGATCGTGGCGACCCCGCTCCGCAGCGACGCCGACTGCCCCTCCGCCCAGTCGACGCAGACGACGGACTCCGCCCCGTGGAGATCGACGCGCGCTCGGATCTCGTCGGCGTAGGCCCCGAGCACGACGACCACGCGGTCGAGCGGCGCGCTCGTCATCGCCGCGAGCACGTGCTCGAGCAGCGGACGTCCGTCGAGCTCGGCGAGCTGCTTCGGCGCGCCGAACCGTTGCGCCGCCCCCGCCGCGAGCACGAGCCCCGCGATCATGCGCCCACCTCGTGTATGCGTCCGCGCGCGTGGCTCAGCCGTCCGCCCTCGTGCCCGCTGCGGACGGCCACGACCTCGGCCATGATCGAGAGCGCCGTCTCCGCGCCGGTGAGCCCGCCGAGGTCGAGCCCGATGGGCGCCGCGATCCGCGCGAGCTGGTGCTCGGGGACCCCGGCGGCGAGCAGTCGCTCGCGGCGCGCCTCCTGGGCACGGCGGCTCCCCATCGCTCCAATGTACGCGGCGTCGGAGGCGAGCGCGAGCGTGAGCGCCGCATCGTCGAGCTTGGGGTCGTGGGTGAGGACGGCGATGTAGGTGGCGCGGTCGATGCCTCCGAGCTGAGCAAACGCCTCGGCGGGCCAGGCGGCGACGATCTCCTCGGCGTCCGGAAAGCGCTCGGGACTGGCGAAGCGCGTGCGCGGGTCGACCACGTAGGGTCGCCAGCCGGTGGCACGGGCCATCCCGCAGAGGTCGGGCGCGAAGTCGACGGCGCCGAAGATCACGAAACGCGGCGGCGGGGCGACGACGTCGACGAACAGCCGCACCCCGCCGGGACCGTCGCGCAGCTCGGATCGCTCGGTCCACATGAGCTCCTCGGCGTGCTCGGTGGCGGCCCGGTCGAGTCGAGCGTCGCCGAGCGTGCCCTCCGCCCTCCCGTCGGCGCGGATAAGCAGCTTGGCGCCGGGAGCGACGGCCGTTCCCGCGCCCTCGCCGGGCGACTCGAGACCGACGACGGTCACGAGTGATCCGCGCCCGTCCGCACGCACCAGCTCGGCGAACGCTCCCTGGAGGCTCACGGCTCGTAGCGCTCCACGTAGACGTCGATCTCTCCGCCGCACGGCAGCCCGACCTCCCAGGCCTCGGCGTCGGCGATCCCGAAGTGCAGCAGGCGCGGCTCCCCCCCGCGCAGCACCTCCTCGGCGACCTCGGCCACCGCGCCCTCGACGCAGCCCCCCGAGACGCCTCCGGCCACGTCGCCGGTCTCGGAGATCGCCATCTTGGCCCCCGGCGGGCGAGGAGCGGAGCGCTTGGTCCCGACCACCGTGGCCAGCGCGACGCGGTCGCCCCGTGCGGTCCAGGCGTCGACTTCCTCCAGGATGTCCTTCATCGGTCCCCTCCTTCGAGCAGGTCGGCGAGCTCCGCGAGCGAGGTCAGGGAGTTACCCGCCAGGAAGTGGTCCACGTGCGGCAGGGCCGCGACCATGCCCCGCGTGAGCGGCTCGTAGCCGGGGCTCGCCTTGAGTGGATTGAGCCAGATCAGCGTACGCGCGCAGCGCCCGAGGCGCGCGGCCTCGGCGACGAGCTCCTCGGGATCGCCGCGGTCCCAGCCGTCGGAGAGGACAACCGCGACGGCTCCCCGCCCGACGCGCCGGCCGTGCGCGCGGTTGAGCTCGCCGAGGCACTCGCCGATCCGGGTTCCGCCCGACCAGTCCCCCGCGGCGGCGATCGCCCGGGCCAGCGCGCGGTCGGGATCACGCTCGGAGAGCTCGCGCGTCACGCGCGTCAGTGACGTGCCGAACACGAAGGCCTCGACGCGCCGGCGCGCGGCCACGCTCGCGTGCAGGTAGGCGAGCAGCATTCGTGCATATGGCGCCATCGAGCCCGAGACGTCGCACACGAGCACGAGCGGGCGCGGTCGCTCGCTCGGGGCGCGCCAGTGGCGCTCGAAGGGCTCCCCGCCGTAGCGCAGCGACGCTCGCACCGTGCGCCGCAGGTCGGGGCGCGCGGGACCGGCGGGATGGCCGCCGCGCCGGCCGTGCGCGCGGTTGAGCTCGCCGAGGCACTCGCCGATCCGGGTTCCGC
>JACCUC010000009.1 GCA_013812065.1 Thermoleophilaceae bacterium
CCGGCGCACTGTTCGGTCCGCCAGCCGCGCTCGCAGCTACCCAAGCAGCTAGGCGCCGAGCGCCCAGACCTCCGCGAGCACACCGGCCTCCGCCTCGGAGCTCACGCGCTGGCGGCGTACGTCGAGATGATCGACGCGCTCGTCGCCCTTCATCGGGCTTTTCTTGTATGCGACCGGCCCGAAGACGCCCCGCTCGGCGAGCGCGTCCTGGATCGGCTTGACGTAGTTGTCTAGGTCGGACCCCGGGCCCTTGGGGACGTACAAACGCAGCTCTATCCGCAGCGAGAACAGCTCGCTGGTCGTAGGCTGCGCCCCCACTGCGGCCTTAGCCGCAGCGGCGTGAAGTACCTTCTTCCATTCCACGTACAAGGGGCGCTTGTTAGCGCCGGGCCTACAGGTAACTGGGATGGTTCCGACCACCTCCAGGGCGGTCACGTAGCTCGCCTTCGGCTCGCGGCGGTCGAGCATCGCTCCGGATGCGCGGCTGATCTTGTCCCTCGCCTTCGTCGCTCTCACCCCGACAGGCGACACACCGGTTGCCGCTGTGCCGGTTCTTTGCGTGTCCGCGGGCGGAACATGTCCGTTACCCGCCGCTTCGGCCTCCGCGCTCCCGGGCCCGTCGATATGCGCCGCCTGCACCATCCCGGCGTGCCGCGCTTCTAGCGGAGCGTCCGACCCCGACCAGAGCACGCGCCGCTTGAGGTCCGTGAGCTCCCCGTCGGTCAGGATGCCGGCGGCTCGGAGCTCGGCGAGCACCTGGAGCCGGCGAATCTGCTCGCCGATGTCGAGTGCGTCAGTAGCTGTGACACGCGGGGGCGCAGAGGCGGCCGGAGGGGCCCATGGAAGCGGGGTCATGGCCGTCGACTTGCTCGTCGGCTCGAGCTCGCGCGGGCCCGGACGAGGCTGGAGCTGACTCCGAGGGTTCTCAGGCACCTGCCTCACGAGGCCGGCATACCCCGACGGAATCCGACCTTGCCTTGCAGCCTCGCCGCGTCCCATCTCATTCCCGTCATCAGATGCAGCGTCGACTCGACACGCCGTTCGCTTGAGTGGGACCCGCTCATGTCGGCGGACGTTACGTGCCGCCGCGGGGTGAAGGGACATCGCGACTCGGACGAACTCGACTTGCGCGAGATCCGACGAGGAAACGGGCGACCGACCGTGCGAGGGCCGACTCGCCCGCCCATGGAGGGGTCGGCGTGCTTATCGAGTGAAGCACTACATGAAACGCGATGAACTCAGGTTTCGACCGCCACGCTGAAGCCCCCGAAGATCATGCGCTTTCCGTCGACGGGCATGGCCTCGGGTTCATCATCTCTTGAAGCGCGGGTCCTCCATCACCTCGGCGTTGACGCGGTCGCGATCCTCACGCGACTCGAACAGGATCCACGCGAACACCACGGTCTCGCCCTGCTCGACCTGGACACTGCGCGGGAACGACGTGAGCTCGCCCATCTGCACGTCGTCTGCGACGCATTCCCGGACCTCCAGCGCGCCGTGCTCGCGCCAGATCTCTGCTGCCTCGCGCGCGATGCGGAGATAGTCATCGAGCTTGTCCTCGGGGATCGGCAGTACGAATCCATCGACGTAGTGGGCCATGAGAGTTCCTCCGGTAGCTGTGGTGGTTGCCGGCGTTGCGGGTCCTGGAGGCTCCGCGACGATCCTGCTTCTACGACCGCGGCCGCCACCTGGACTCATCGGTGCTGCCCCAGAGCGGCCAGCCGGCGGGCAGGATCGCCGGCTAGCTCGCCGACCTTGCGCTGCGCGTCGCGCAACGCGACGTCCTCGACCGCGACCGGCCTCGACTTCAGTCCTCACGCCTGTCGATGGAGATCGACATCTCAACGCGCCCGCCGCGGCGGCGACCAGGCCCCGTCGGCGCGATGACCCGCAGCCGCGAAAGGCGCCTGTTCCCACCGATGTCGAGGATCAGGTCGTAGCGCTGGACCCCGTTCGCGAAGTCCTCTCGGGTGTAGTCGACAACGTGGTCGGCACCGATCGACCGAACGAGATCGACTTTCGCGGTGTGTGGCGGATGGCCTAGGCACGTTACCGACCCGTGACCCCGAGTTCCCGTACAAGCACTCGGTACTGTCCGGTGAACCGGGGTCGGGACACCGGAAGGATGCGGCGCCGCACTTGCAAGGGGTTCGCGCCAGTCAGGGTTGCTTCGTAGCCAGCACTTCCGGTCGCCTCATGGCCGGGACCACCGCACGTCCGCGAAGCGCGCGAAGTCGCGATCGAAGGACACCAGCTCTGCGCCGTGCTCGACCGCGATCGCGGCGAGTTGAGCATCGGGTGCCAGGTCGCCGGTGGCGTCCGAGGTGACGCACAGCCGCTCGAAGAGCTCGAGATGGCCAGGTCCCGGGGACAGAGCAAGATGTGCGCGCTGGTCGCGAAGCGCCCGCACGTAGGCGAAGGCGTCTTCGGCGGGCGTCGGTACCAGAAAGATCCTGCGGTTCGTGGCGAGGCGGATGAAGGATCCAGCGACCAGATCGGGCACCGAGAAGGGCTCGCCTGACTGCAGCAGGTCGTCCAACCAGCGACGGGCGGGCTCGAACTGGGGATGGTCGTCGCGGTGGGCGCCCAGGACCACGTTGACGTCGAGCAGCTTCACCGGAGGTCGGCCAGGTCCTGCTCCGCGTCCAGCGCCTCACGCAGGGCGCGATTCGAGGTGACGTCGACGCCCGCCCGGATGCCGCCCCCTCCCCGGAACACCGGGATGCTCACGGGGGAAGCCCCAGTCGGAGTCGCGAGCTCACGCCGAAGCGCGTCTTCGATGACCTGCCCGAGTGTCTGACCCCGCTCCCCCGCCCGGCGCTTGGCGGCGGCCAAGAGATGGTCATCGACCGCGACCGTGGTGCGCATGATGCGAGGATAGTGCATCACAGGCATCAGACGATCGGCGCGCCACCTTCTGCGTGTCAGGGAAGATCGAGGCGAGGACGAACGCCGACACCGACGCTCCGCTCCGGAGGGCCTGGCCCAGCCCCCGCCGGCTCTCCAACCACCGCGTTTTCAGCTTCCTTGAGTCTGATGAAGTACGGAAACGCGACAGAAGGACGGTTGCAAGGCGGCAGTTCCCGATGGGGGGGTTTCATAGTGATCACCAACGACACCAACCCGATCCGGATGCACCGCCCTGCGTCGCGCGGGCCTCGAAGGTCGCCGGTCCAAGGCTGGGCGACTGCGCGAGATCGACACCAACGCCAACCCGCTCCGGCACCGCCGCCGCCCCCGGATCTCGCGCGACCAGGATCCGATCCGGCCCCCGGCGCCCTGACCGCTCGATTCGTAAGCGTCACCATGTGGTCGTGGCCAACGAGTGGAAGAAGAGCGAGCACGTCGACCACTACCTCGCGCTGGTGGACACCGTCCCCCACAGAGCCGAGGGCGAGAGCGTCCTGCTCGAGCAGGTGCCGCTCGCCGCTCGCCGGATCCTCGATCTCGGCACCGGCGACGGGCGCTTGCTCGACCTGGTGCGCGCCGACCGACCCACGAGCGTGGCGGTCGCTGTCGATGTCTCCGAGCCGATGCTCGAGCGCGCCCGCGAGCGCTTCGCCGACCAACCGGTAGAACTGCTTCACCACGACCTCGCCGAGCCGCTTCCCGACCTGGGTCGATTCGACAGCGTCGTATCCTCGCTCGCGATCCACCACCTCGAGGACGAGCGCAAGCGATCGCTCTACGCGGAGATCTTCGCCGGGCTCAAGCCAGGCGGCGTCTTCGCCAACTTTGAGCACGTCGCATCACCTACCGCGCGTCTCCATCGGCGCTTCTACGAAGCGATCGGCGAGCCGCTCGAGTGGGAAGACCCCTCGGACCGCCTCGTCGACGTCGAGACCCAGCTGCGCTGGCTCCGCGAAGTCGGTTTCGAGGACGTCGACTGCTACTGGAAGTGGCTCGAGGTAGCTCTGCTAGTCGGGGTCAAGCCCTGAGCGATAAGACGAACTACCCCTTTCGCGCGAAGCGGGAGCGCCGCTTCTGGCCGGGTTGAGGGCTTGGGTGGCCTCTCAGAGCGTGTTTGACAAGCTGGCAGGACTTGGGAGGGGCATCCTCGAATGGCCAGACTATGTCAACAAAGGGGCGGTACCCATCTGATCTCACCGACGCGCAGTGGGCGCTGGTCGATCCGTTGC
>JACCUC010000058.1 GCA_013812065.1 Thermoleophilaceae bacterium
GCCCATGGCCGTTCCGGGCGTCGACCGGCGCGAGGGTCGCCCGAACGGTCCGGGAGGTCAACCCGGCCCGGCGCCGCGGGAGCCGGCGATCCCCGGCGTCGGCCGGCGTGAGGGCCGCGCACCGGGGCTCGGCGGTTTCAAGCCGCGCCCGCCCAAGCCCAAGCGCGAGCGCAGGCCGAGCAGCGGCTTCCAGAGCTCGACGACCCCGCAGACCGCTCCGCCGGGCGGGGGCTTCACATCGCCGGGCGGGGGCTTCACATCGCCGGGCGGAACCACCACCTACACGGTCCCCTCCGGGTAGCGAGTCTTGTCGGCCGCCGGAGGGCCTACAGCTCCCGCCGCCCGCGCAAGGCCTTCCCGAGGGTCACCTCGTCGGCGTATTCGAGGTCGGCGCCCACGGGCAGGCCGCTCGCGAGCCGGGTGACCGCGACCTCCGGCGCCCGCCCGCGCAGAGCGTCGGCGATGTAGAGAGCGGTCGCCTCGCCGGTCGTCGTCGAGTTGGTCGCGACCACGACCTCGCGTACCCCGTTGGCCGACGCGCGCTCGACGAGCTCGGCGATGCGGAGGTCCTCGGGATCGATCCCGTCGATCGGCGACAGCGCGCCGCCGAGGACGTGGTAGCGACCGGGAAACTCGTGGGTGCGCTCGAGTGGAATCACGTCGCTCGGCTGCTCGACGACGCAGATGAGCGCGGGATCGCGGCGCTCGTCCTCGCAGATCCGGCAGCGCGGACCTACGGCGAGGTTGAAGCAGGTCTCGCAGCGACCGACCGTCTCCTTGACCTCCCGGATCGCCTCGGCGAGGTCGAGCGCCTCGTCGTCGGCGGTGCTGAGCAGGTGAAAGGCGAGCCGCTGCGCGGTGCGCTGGCCGATGCCGGGCAGGCGCGCCAGCTCGGTGACGAGGCGGTTGACCGGGGGGGCGAGCATCGGCAGGCGGCGGGCGCGTAGCCCGGCTGTCCCTACAGCCCCAAGCCGCCCAGGCCCCCGATGTCCCCGAGCCCGCCCGTCGCCTGGCCGAGCCGCGACGAGGCGAGCTCCTGCGCGGAGCGCAGGGCCTCGTTGGTGGCCGCCAGGACCATGTCCTGGAGCAGCTCGACGTCCTCGGGGTCGACTGCGTCGGGCGCGATCGTCACCGCCTGGAGCTCGAGGTCGCCGCTCACCCGGACGGTCACCATGCCGCCGCCCGCGCTCGCCTCGACCACCTCCGACTTGAGCTCCTCCTGGGCCTTCGCCATCTCCGCCTGCATCTGCTGAGCCTGCTGGAGGATCTGGTTCATGTTGGGCTGATTGGGCGGCTTGGGCACCGTGGTCACTCCTCTGGCTTCGGAGGGTCGTCTTCGAAGATCTCGCGCGCGCCGAACTCCTGCTTGAGCCGCTCGAGGAGCGCCTCCTCGGTCAGCATCGGCGGCGACGCGGTGAGACCGCCCCCGTCGCTCAACTCGAAGGAGAGCATAAGCGCGCCTCCGGTCAGGCGGCGCAGCGCGGTCTGCACCAGCGAACGGTTGGCCTCGATCTTGCGCAGGGTGAAGTCGGCCCCCGGCGGGAGGGCAACCGTGAGGCGCTCACCCTCTAGCTCTGCGGGGCGCGCCTCGCCGAGCAGCGCGCCGACCATCGCGTTCTCCGCTCGCACGGCGTCGACCACGGAGGGCCAGAGCGTGCGCAGAGCGGCGAGGTCGAGGGTGGTGGTCGAGGGCGGCGGGCTCGACGGGGACTCGGCAGGGGAGCGCGGCGGAGCGGGGGACGAGGCGGTGGTGGCGCTTGGGGACGGAGACACGGCGGGGGCGGCGCTTTCCGTCGGAGGGGGAGACGACACGGCGACCGGCCGCTCGGGGGCGGCCCCGTTCGATGAACCCGAAGGGGGTGGTGACTCGGCGGTCGCCGCCCGAGCTCCGTCGCTCGAGGCTCCGAGCGCCGCCAGCCTCTCCTCGAGCTGCTCCACCCGAAAGGCGAGCGCGCCGAGCGAGAGGTCGGCGTCCGGCTTCGTCGCCTTCATGAGCGCGAGCTCGAGCTGGATGCGCGGCTCCGAGCCGTCCTTGATCGCGGCGAGCGCGGCCGCGAGTAGGTCGATCGCGCGCAAGAGCTCGCCCTGGGGGAGGCGCTCGGCCTGGGCGGCGATGCGGTCGGTGTGCTCGGCCGTGACCGAGAAGGTCTCCGGGACCTCGCCGAGGGTCTGGGTCACGAACAGGTGGCGCAGGTGGGCGGCGAGGTCGCGAATGAACTGCGGCAGCTCGCGCCCGGACGCGGCGAGCCGCTCGACGCCCAGGAGCGCGGCCTTCGAGTCGTGGTCGGCGAGCGCTTCGGCGGCCTCGAAGACGAGCTCGGCGTCGGCCACGCCCAGCACCTCGAGCACGTCGGCGAGCTCGATGCGCGCGCCGCCGTAGGTGACCAGCTGCTCGAGCGTGCCGAGCGCGTCTCGGAACGAGCCGGTGGCTGCGCGCGCGATCATGCCGACCGCCGCGGGGGGAACCTCGATCTCCTCCTGGGCGGCGACCCGCCGGAGCACGCCGGCGAGTTGCTCGAGCGAGGGCCGGCCGAAGTCGAAGCGGTGGCAACGGTCGATGATCGTCGCGGGAACCTTGTGGGCCTCGGTGGTGGCGAGCACGAACACCACGTGCGGCGGCGGCTCCTCGAGCGTCTTCAGGAACGCGTTCCAGGCCGAGGTCGAGAGCATGTGCGCCTCGTCGAGGATGTAGACGCGGCGCCCGCCCGCCATGGGCTGCAAAGCGACGTTCTCGCGCAGCTCGCGGATGTCGTCGACCGAGTTGTTGGAGGCGGCGTCCATCTCGACGACGTCGAGCGAGGTGCCGGCGGCGATGGCGCGACAGGTCGGGTCGTCGGGCGAGAAGTCGGCGCGCGGTCCGTCATCGGCGTTGAGGGCGCAGGCGAGCAGCTTGGCCATGCTCGTCTTGCCGGTCCCGCGCGAGCCTACGAACAGGTAGGCGTGGTGGACCTTCCCGAGCTCGATCGCGTTGCGCAGCGTGCGCACGATGTGCTCCTGGCCGACGACCTCGTCGAAGGTGCGCGGGCGGTGACGGCGGTAGAGGGAGAGCACGGTGGCTGGATGCTAGCCGGGACACGGACGGTAGCTTTCTCGGCGATGAGCGCGCCGACGGCGAGGCGGCCGGCGGGGCCGACAGAGCCGGCTTCGCGGCGTCACCAGCGCGTACGACCGCTGCTCGAGGCCCTCGTCGCCGCGGCACTGGGGCTTGCGGTGTACGCCGCGTTCGACGGCCACGCCTTCCTCAACTACGACAGCGCGTACGCGCTCGCCTGGGGCGCGGACCTGGCCGCGGGGCGACTGCCGCAGTACGACGTCCCGGTAGCCCCGACCCCGCATCCGCTGGCGATCGCCGGCGGTGTCGCGCTCGCTCCGCTGGGATCGGCCGCCGAGGGCGTCTTCCTCGCGCTCGTCCTGCTCGGGCTCGGAGCGCTCGGGGTCGGCCTGTTTCGCCTCGGCGAGGAGCTCTACGCGTGGCCCGTCGGCCTGCTCGCCGCGGCCATCGTGCTGACGCGCCAGCCGATCCTCAACTATGGGATACGGGGCTACGTCGACCTGCCGGCGCTTGCGCTCGTCGTTTGGGCGGCGGTGCTCGAGGCGCGACGACGCCGGAGAGGCGCGCCCGTTCTCCTCCTGCTCGCCCTGGCCGGTCTCCTGCGTCCCGAGGCATGGCTGTTCGCGGGCGCCTACTGGCTGTGGATCGCGCCGCCGCTCACGTGGCCGGCGCGGGCACGGCTCGGCGCCCTCGCCCTCGCCGCGCCGGCGCTGTGGGGACTCAGCGACCTGCTCGCCACGGGCAACCCGCTGTGGTCGCTCGAGGGGACGAGCGCGCTGGCGGCCGAGCTCGAGCGCCCGACCGGCCTGCTCGCCCTTCCCGGTGTCGTTCCCTACCGGCTCGGCGAGATCCTGCGGCTTCCCGAGCTCATCGCCGCCGTGCTCGGCTTCGCGGCGGCGCTCGTGTGGCTTCGCCGGCGGACCGTCCTGCCTGCCGCCCTCGCCGTGCTCAACGGGATCGCGTTCGCGGCCTTTGCGGTGGCCGGACTGCCGCTGCTCGGGCGCTACCTGTTCCTGGCCGCGGCGATGCTGGCTCTGTTCGCCGCCGTCGCCGCGCTCGGCTTCACGGCGCTGTCGGACCGAATCGCGCGGCCGGTGCGGTGGGCGTGGACGGTCGGCGGGCTCGCCGTGCTGGCCGGCCTGCTCGTCTTCCTGCCCGTCCAGCTCGGCCGGCTGGAGGCGCTGCGCGCCGACATCGGCGCACGCGACCGGGTGCAGGACGATCTCCAGGCGCTCGTCGAGCGTCCGGCCGTCGCGGGCACGCTCGCTCGCTGCCGGCCGCTCTTCGTGCCCAACCACCGCAACGTGCCGAGCCTCGCGCTTCGAACCGGCGTGCGCGCGGACGAGATCGTCTCCGCCCAGCTCGAGCGTCCGACTCCGGGCGGACTCTTCCTGGCTCCGGCCAGCGCGCGCGTCGAGGAGCTCTCGATCCTCGACCCGAACGACCCGAGCCGGCTCGACGCCGCGCCGCCGCGCGCCTACCGGCCGATCGCGCGCAACCGCTCGTGGCTGCTCTTCGGGTCCGGGGCGTGCCGCGGCGCCGAGTGAGGTGGCCTCGAACGCCGTGGCACAGGGTCTCGACCGGCGAATCAGGCAGACTCCCCCGCCGGCCGATGAGCTACCGCGACCTGCTCAGGGACAGCTTCCGCATCACCCGGCACAACCGCTACCTGTGGTTCTTCGGACTTTTCGCGGGGACGTCGTTCAACTTCCCGTCGTTCAACGCCAACTTCGGCGGCGGCGGCGGCGACTCCGGCTCCGACTCCGATCGCACCGGCGTCGGTGACTTCCTCCCCCCTCCTGAGGTGCTCATCGCCATCGGTGTCGGAGTGCTCGTGCTCGTGCTGCTCTTCGTCGCACTGTCGGTGATCTCGCAGGGCGCGCTCGCCGAGAGCGTCGCGGCCATCTACCGCGGCGAGCAGCGGAGCTTCCGCACGGCGTGGCGAGCGGGGACCTCGCGCTTCTGGCGGGTGCTCGGACTGGTCGTCCTGCTCGCGCTGATCGCGATCGGCCTGCTCCTGCTCGTGGCCATCCCGCTCGGTGGCCTCGTGGCCGGCACCTTCGCGGCTACGGAGGCCCCTGGTGTGCGCATCCCGGTCGTCGTGATCGCCGTCCTGATCGGCATCGTCGCCTTCATCTGCCTGTTCGTCCCGCTCTCGATCGCCGTCCAGCTCGCGCTGCGCGAGCTCGTGGTCGGCGGAGAGCGCCCGACCGCCGCGATTCGCGGCGGCTACCGGCTCTTTCGGCGTCACCTCGGGACGAGCCTGCTGCTCTGGCTGATCCAGATCGGGATCGGGATCGGTGCGGCCATCGCCATCCTGATCGTCGCGCTCGTCGCGGGGGTGATACTCGCCCTGCCCGCGATCCTCCTGGCCGTAGCGGAACTGATCGGCGCGGCGATCGTCGTCGGCGTGGCGGCGGCGCTCGTCCTGCTCGTCCCGCTGCTCGCGGCGTTCGGCGCGCTCGGCGCCTTCGGTCACAGCTTCTGGACGCTTGCCTGGCTGCGGCTGCGAGCGATGCCGGACGCGGCGGGCGTTGCGCAGGCTCCGCCCGCCTGACGGAGCTTCCATCCGCCTGGGACGAGAAGCGGACCGTGCACCCGCTGTCGAGATCGGCCTCCGAGCGTTCCCGCCGCCCCCGGACTCCGGCCAGGCTTCCCCGCGGCGCATGGTCGGAATCGCTTAAGGCTGCTTCCTCCCGGATCTGACCTGGTTCACGAGCGACCATCGCGCGGGACCTGGCCATCGTCGCCCGCGGGCGGCGTACTGGCCTCAGAAACCGGGTCCCTCGAGCGGGGATTCGGCCTCGCTAGAGCGGATTGCGAGTACAGGACACCGCTAACTCCCCGCCTAGCACGGTCCGCCGGAGAGGGTAGCGAGCGCTGTCCATTCTCGTAGGATTCGTGCTTCGGATGGTGCTCACCTCGCACGCGCTGCACACGGTCGATCTCGACCTGCACCCCAACGAGGCCTCGGACCTGCTCCCGGTCGAGAGCGACGAGCTCCTCCGCGCACGCGGGTGGGACCTGGCGTTCTGGACCGTCCTCGACGAGGGCTGCGTCGAGGACTCCATCGCGGTCATCGGCCACACTCGGGCAGCTTCCCCCGAGGACGACGCATGGGAGATCGTCCGTCCGCGCTTTCGCGTGACCGACAACGCGGGCAGGACCGAGGACGCCGAGGCCTGCACGCGCCTCGACGGGTGGGTCTACCTCGTCGGCTCGCAGTACGGGAGCAAGGCCGGCCCGCTCGAGACCAAGCGGGCGTTCCTCGCCCGCTTCCGCGAGAGCGACCTCGCCGGCGACCTCGAAGGCTCCCGCCCCGGAGATGCAGGTGGCGAGGAACAAGTTCCGCCTCCACCGGGCCGTGAACGACGCGCTGCGCGCGTTTGGCCCGCCTTTGCTGGGGCCCGGACCGACGGTGCGGGAGCGCTTCATCGCGCGAACTCGCCGCGATGGCCCGCGCGGGGCCGCGCGACGGATCAACGACGTCGACGTCCCGATCAACGTCCGAGGGCGCCACCTTCGACAGCGGCGGCTCGCTTCTGCTCGGGCTGCGGTACCCGGTGACAGTGGCCG
Organism: Thermoleophilaceae bacterium; assembly: GCA_013812065.1. GTDB lineage: Bacteria > Actinomycetota > Thermoleophilia > Solirubrobacterales > Thermoleophilaceae > JACCUC01. The sequence goes on from JACCUC010000058.1 coordinate 6,629, forward strand.
GGCATCCGATCGTGGCCGAGCTCGCCGGGGTCGAGGCGATGCTCGACGACGAGCGGGCCGCGCCGGTCGTCCGGCGCTTCGGGGTGATCGAGAACGTGGGGACACACGAGGCCCCGACCGGGATCCGTGCGCTGCACATCCGCGGCGACGAGCTCCACGCCATCACCGGGAGTTTCGACGCCAAGGACAAGGGAAGCGCCCTGCTCGAGGATCACCCCGAGGGCGGCCGCGCCGCGTGCGCGCACCACTGCTTCACGCTGGCGAGCGGCAGGGACGGAGGCCAGGTCGAAGCCGCGCTCGTCCAGCCCTTCGACCTCCACAACGTCGAGGGCCTCGCGAGCGACGAGCAGCGCTACTTCTACTACGTGACCGACGAGGACGATCGTGTCCGGGTTCGCTACATGCGCGGCGAGGCGCCCGTGCCCGCGCGCGGCGCAGTCTGATCCGTGACTCCCCTCGAGGTTGGTCAGACTAGAATCGCCACGCCGGGCGCGTAGCTCAGTGGGAGAGCGCTCGCTTCACACGCGAGAGGTCGCTGGTTCGAAACCAGCCGCGCCCATGGAAGTAAACGGCCTGCAAGCCGGAAGCGGACGGCCCCGCCTGATCAGGCGGGGCCGTCCCACTTCAAAGCTTGCGTCGATCTCCCGACCTCAAGGTGTCGAGAGCATCTGGAGTCAGCTGGGCCTAGTCGTTCCTCCTCGGCCACTCTCGGCTGACTCACTCTGGCCGATCCTGGCTAGCTTCGTCCTGAAGCCGAGCCCCAGCAGAAGCATCACAGTGCCAACCAGGGCCGGGATGCGGATGTCCAGGCCGGTGCGGGCAAGGGCGATTGGGGCGGAGTGGCTGGCGGCGCGGGTGAGGCCGTTGCCGGGACTGCCGGGGCTATCCGGGCTGCCTGGGCCGCCGGGACTGCCGGGGCTACCCGGCCCGCCGGGGCTGTCTGGGCCGCCGGGACTACCGGGGCTGCCTGGGCCGCCGGGACTGCCTGGGCTACCCGGCCCGCCGGGGCTGTCTGGGCCGCCGGGACTACCGGGGCCGCCGCTGTCGCCGGGTCCGCCTGGGCCGCCGCCGCCTTCGTCGGGGACGATGTTGGTGGTGATCGTGACCGTGCACCTGACCACGCCGCCGCCGCCGCTGCCCGAGCCGTTGCACTGGTCGACGGCAAACGGCAAGGTCCTCAGGTTGCCCCTGACGGTGCAGGTCACCCTGCGCTGGCCGCCACCGCCGTTGCCCGAGCCGTTGCACTGGTTGACCGTCGGGGGCGTCGGGGCGCCGGGCGTGTTAGGCGGGGAGCACTCGACCGTCGGCTTCGATCCGCCGCCCTGACCCGACTTGACGCATTGCGTCACCGTCCTGCCGGTCAGGGCAGAGAGTGCGCCCGCGGCGACGTTGTTGATGATCGTTACGTTGCAGATCACGGTCCCGCCCCCGCCGTTGCCGGAACCGTCGCATTGCGTGATGGTTCGAATCGAGGTCCCCGTTGTGGTGGTGCAGGTCACCGTGGTGCCCTCCCCGGTGTCGGTGCATACGATTTGCCTCGAGGTCGCCGCGTTGCCCGTGAAGTTGTTGGTGATCGTGACCCTGCAGGTCACCGTCTGGCCCCCGACGTTGAAGATGCCGTTGCACTGGTTGACGGCGGCGGCGGCGGCGATCCTGCGCGCCGCGCTCCGGGTCCTGGTGGAGCTGCTGCTAACGGTTCTGGGGGTGGACTTGCGCTGCGCAGCTCGACGAGCGCGGCTTCGTACATCGCCCCCGCTGGGCGTCGGCTCGCTGCTGCTCGGTCCGGAGTCGGTGCTCGGCACGGAGTCAGTGCTCGGCCCGGAGTCCGTGCTGCTCGGCGCGGCGTCAGGGCTGCTCGGCCCGGAGTCAGTGCTCGGCTCGGAGTCAGTGCTCGGCTCGGAGTTAGTGCTCGGCGCGGAGTCCGTGCTCGGCACGGAGTCAGTGCTCGGCGCGGATTCGGTGCTGTCGGCCGCAAGCGCAATGGGCTGTGAGGCAATCGCGCCCAGCACGAGCATGAGCGCAAGGAGCACCACCGGCCACTTCGAAGTTGCGTGCCTTGTCGGTGTCTGAGCCTGGGCGTTCATAGCTGCCTCTTTCTGGCCCTACGCCTTGTCAGGGCCAGGGCTGCTGCTGTTACGGGAGCGGCAAGCGGTCCGGGTCAGGCCGGACGTACGCCCTGAGACTCACTATAGGAACCCGTGGGAGCAACTGTCAAATGTTGTGGATCGTCTGAATGAGATCTTTCAGGCGGCGACCCTCTCGCCGGTTTCCACTTCCTCGTCGTCGGTGACCTTCACCCCATACGACTTCCCCGCCGAGCACTGGCGCCATCTGCGCACCACGAACCCGATCGAGTCGGCGTTCGCCACGGTGAAGCTCCGCACGCGCGTGCAGAAGGGCGCCGAAGGAGAACGAATCTGCAACTTGGTTCGAAGCCGCTCCGCAGAGCGACTAAGCGATGGACCGCAGTAGGCGGCAGTCGTTCGGTCCGACTTCACACGCGAGAGGTCGCTGGTTCGAAAACCAGCCGCGCCCATTAGCAGCACCTCAACGAGCTGCTGGCGCCGTTCGAAACGTGCAAGTCCGCCGTCGTGTGTCAAGTCCATCCGCATGCATTGGTCGATGATGTCACGCTCCGAGGCGACCGCCGGCTGAGGTAGGCCGAACGACCAGGCCGAGGCTCTGCCGAAGGCCCGGGCCGCGAGCACGGATCTCATCGCCTCCGGCCGAGGCTGGCGGGTGCTCGCGGGCGGCGAGGTCCGCCTCCACCAGCCCGCGCATCCGCTCACAAGCCGTGGAGGCAAACCTCTTCTGCTGCCGGCGACCGAAGAGGCGGAAGCCGAGGCGCACTACCGGGTTGGCGATGTCGGCCGCGCGCGAGAAGGCGTGGATTCGAAACTCGACCTCTCCGGTGTCAAGCCACTTCCGTACCTCGTAGTCCATTTGCCCCGCCTCGATATGGCCTTCGAGCGTCCGGTAGGCCCACCCCCAGACCGCCACCTCACGGCCGTCCTCCGTGCGCGTGCCCTCCAGCACCTCCGCCACGCGGACGCCGACGTGGAAGCGCAGTCCCCAGAAGCGCAGCTCGAGCAGCATGTTTCGACCCTCGAGCGGCCCGTCGGAGCGGAAGAGGGCGCGAACGATCGACGGGTCGATGAACTCATAGTCGCGCAGGAGCCCTCGCGCTGCCGCCCAGGGCCCATCGGCTGCCGGGGGGCCCGGCTGCTCGGATGGAAGCGGCTGGCGGTAGTCGTCTATGTGCCACCCGCTACCGACCGCGAAGCCCTCGGAGGGGGGCACGTCGTAATTCAACCTCCGTCTGCTCAGGTCGTCGAGGGCGTGCGCGGCCTTGCGCCGGTCGGAGAGGACGTTACGCACCATCGCAAACCCGGCCATCGACCCGGCGCGTCTCGATCTCGAGCAGCCCGGCGCGGCGGCCCTCGGCGAGCTCGACGACCTGCTCGAGGAAGGAAGTCCACATGTGAAGCTGCACCTCCTTGGCCATCCGGAGCCGCTTGTAGAGCAACTCGGAGAGCCGGTCGCCGCTACGCGCCCAGGACTCGATCGTAAAGAGGAGGTCGTCGCCGTCGCCGACGGCGCGGAACTCGATCTGACCTGCCTCTAGGTGGCGGTCGAGGGTCGCGAACCGGAAGGACGTCGGGGTCACATCCGCCACCCGTACCGGGCCGTCCCAGGGGCCCGGCATGCGGACGATGTACTCGTCGCCGACCCCCATGACCCCCGGCTCGCCGTGGACCTTGTTGAAGCTCGCGAACTCGCTGGGAGCCACCCGGTCGGGATCGGCGCCGACCTGGCGGACGAGTTTCTCCGCCGGTCCCGCCGCGTCGCGGATGCGGACGCGGTAGGTGCGGTGGAAGAGGGGCCCGACGCCGTCCTCGGGCAGTTGCAGGTCGTCGGTCGAAAGCCCTGCGGGGATGGGCGGCGGTCCGTCGTGCTCGCGCGATCCCTCGACCTCGAACCGGCGCATCGGCGTCGTACGCCACATGTAGCGCCAGGAAGTCAGCGCAATGCCGAGCGGCCAGCGGGCGGTGATAGCTATGCGACGGGAGGGGCTCAGGCTCCTGGGCATGGCCCTCCTCCCTACCCCCTTTCAACGGGGGACGCGCATGGCACCCTCCCAAACGGGTAGTGCGGCCTGAATGGTCGTCGCGATCCTGCGCCGGACCCCTCTCCGAGACTGGCAACTCCACGGGTCCTCGCTCGGGGCCGTCGGCCTTTGCATCGGCCTGTGGATCCGGGCGAAGACCGTCGACCAGGAGGAGCGCGGAAACGCCGAGCGCCGGGCGCTCTTCGTCGGCTTGTGGCCCGTCCTTCTCTGGCTGATCGGAGACGCGCTCGGCGAGCAGGACTAGGGAGCGAGCGGCGGGCGCGCTGGCCCGGCTCAGCAAGGCAGTCGCCGCCGCCGACTGGAGGCCATGGCCAAAGCTCGGCCGAAGGCCAGGAGCGGCAGCCGCAGGATGGCGCGTGGGCCCGAGCGAACGATCCGCCCGCCGACGTGAAGCAGGCGCCTGGCTCGGGGAGGCGAGCTTCGCCGTCGAGGCAGAGTAGCTTCGACCAGCCGAGCAGGTCCTGGGCGGCGAAGGACAGCTCGAGCCAGGACTCGTTGTGGGCGAAGGTGCCTAAAGGACAGGTTGCGCATCCCGTGTCCATAGCGCGCGGATCGAGCCTAACCGTCGAGAGCGACGGTGCAGGACGGAAGGAGAGCGAACGCCGGCCGATAAAGCCGACATGGAGAAAACGGCCCCGACCTACACAGCGTGCGTCTGAGGACGTTGCGGCGTGCTCGTACCCATCCTCCGCCTTCCCGGCGTCCGCGCGGAGTGCCCGCGGTGCGGGAGTTCAGAGCTAAAGCCGCTGCCCAGCGGCAAAGAGCCGCCGCTTTGCTAGTCGTTTCGCCACCCCACTCGCGCTACTCCCGAACGCAGAGACCTCTCGATGGATCGCGCGGACCATCCGAAGCGCCCCGGGCCCGTGCTGGGGTCAACGGCGGATGCCGAGGGCGAGCACGCAGAGCACTAGCCAAGCCAGGCCCCCACTGAAGCCGGCCAGGACGTCGGAGAGGAAGTGGACCCCGAGGTAGAGCCGGCTGAACCCGATCAGTAGGACGAACGCGCTCGTGGCCCCTAGCACCGCGCGCCGGTTGGCTGGGCGGTGGAGTCGGGTGGCGGCGATATACGCGAGCGCTCCGTAGAGCGCGACCGAGACGGTGGCGTGACCGCTCGGGAAAGAGAACGAGCTCTCGGTCGCTAGCGGATCTGGAAAGAAAGGCCGCCGGCGCTCGAACCCCGTCTTGAACCCGAGGGTGAGAAGCTCGGCTCCGACGATCGCGAGCGCAACGAGAATGGCCTCGCGCCGCGAGCCGCGCCAAAGGAGGTAGGCGGCCGCGGCCACGGCAATCGGTACCAGCGCCCAAGCGGTCCCGAGCGTCGTGATGACCGACATGATTGCCGTGACCTGTCCGCTACGGCGGTCGTGGAGGCCATCGGCGACCCACTGGTCGAGGCGCACGATGGGATCGCCGGTGGCCACATCCTCAGCAAGGACACCGAACGCCCAAGCCGCGCCCACGAGGAGCATGAGCCCAACGACCAAGGCTCGCTTAGGCATCCTCAGTACCGGGACACGGAAGCGCCTGCAGCGGCTCATCCGACGGCCACAGCTCCCGCGACATAGGCGACGTAGGCGCTGACCAGGAAAGCACCCTCGGCGCGACCAAGCCTGCCGCGAACCAACAAGGCGCCCGCGAGAAGGGTGCTCATAGCCAGCGTGGGAAGGTGATAGGCACCGACTCCGGGAGGGACGGTGAGCGGGCGCACGAGCACGATCACGCCGAGAGACGCCGTCAACAGAAAGATGAGCGTCCCAAGGGCGTTGCCGACACTCAGCTCGGGAAAGCCCCGGAAGGCTGGGAGGGCTTCGAGCACCACCTCCTCGAAAGAGACGGCGGCGGCCACCACGATGAGGCCGAACACCGTTTCTGAAAGTCCAAGCTCCGCGACAACGCGCTCGGTGCCGAACACGAGCAGCTCCGCGCCCACGAGGAGACCGACCACCGCAGCCCCGAGGCGAACCGGAAGGCGGCTTGGCCGCTCTCCTGTCGAAGCGATGCTCGCGCCGCGCCGCATACGGAGGAGCAGCGCAAACAGCGGCACGAAGGAGAGCAGCAGTACGCCTCCATCGAGCCGCGAGAGCACCCCGTCGATGCTCAGCGCGATGGAAAGGGCCGTCGCAGCGGCGGCGGAGATCAAGAGCGGAACGGGGGTGTGCACCTCGAAGGGCGCCACGAGAGCAGCGATCCCCAGGCCGGCGGTCAGCAGAAAGATTGCCGCGCCGAACGAGGTTCCGAGGGCGGTGCCCGGAAGGTCTCCAAGGGTGGCGGCAACGCCAGCGGCGGTCGACTCGACGTCGAAGCCGAGCAGCAGAGCACTCAACACCATGCCGGACAGACCGGCGGCCGCGGCCCAGCCCCGGACCGTCTTGACTAGACCCTCGACCGATTCGACCAGGAGCCACACGCCGCCGCCGAAGGCGAGGAGGCCGACGACCGCCGTCACGGCACCGTGCGCTCGAAGACCACTGTCAAGTGCAGCGCAGGGCGTCCGCGAGCAGTTGGAGCGCAGAGCCACACAGCCACGGAGACCAGCCCGTCATCAGGCGGCCGGGCCCAGAGCCGTCCGCAGCAGCTCCCTTCCTCGGTGCACCAACCTCATGGCTCCTACCCGCCCACGGGAGAGGAGGCTGTGCGGTCGCGCAAACCGGTGGGACACCTCCAAGCCCCTGCGACGTCGGCTCCGCCGAAGGACCAGAGCCACGCCGACGATCAGGGTCACGCCCGCGCCCGCGCCAATAGCGGCCAGCCCTGCCGCACCTAGGAGTCGCTCCGCAGCGCCCCCGAGCATGAATCCCATCAGGCCGATCAAGACCGCCCAGGCCACCCCGCCGAGTGCGTTCCATAGGAGGAAGGTCTGCCAGCGCATACGGTTGACGCCCGCCATCCACGCCCCGGTCACACGTACCCCGGCGACGAAGCGGGCGAGGAAGACGGCCTTGGGACCGTGTCGGGCAAAGAAGGCCTCTCCGCGCGCGAGTAGTCGAGCGCGGTGGGCGAGGAGCGGACCGGGGCGCTGGAGCAACCACCGGCCTCCCCTCCGGCCGATCAGGTAGCCCACGTTGTCCCCGATGATGGCCGCCCCTGCGGCTACGAGGACCACCGCCCAGATCGAGAGCTGCCCATCGTGGGCCAAGATCGCCGCGCCGATGAGCGCTGTTTCGCCCGGCACCGGTGCCCCCATGGACTCAGCGCCGACGACCCCCGCGAGTGCGAGCAGTCCAAGGCGTACCGGAACCTGGATCATCGAACCGCTCGCTCGTTCTGCCCCTGGATCAGACGGCTGAGGAAACGGTCCCACACCGCCGAGAGGCCATCCGCGAAGCGCTCGAGCCGGCGGCGGACGGGCCCAATGAGCAGCAGCACGAGGGTCATGAGCAAGCCGACGACCGCACCGCCCATGACGTCGCTCGGGTAGTGGGTGCCAGCGACGACTCTACTCAAGGCCACCAGCGCCGCAAGGGCGAGGAGAATCGCACCGGCTAGGCGATCGTACCCCCAGACCGCCGTGGCGATGGCAACGGCCACGGTTGCGTGGTCGCTCGGAAAAGAGGGGTCCGATGAAGGGGCGATGAGCAGGTGCGCTTCGCCTGGGTGGACGGCGTAGGGGCGCGGACGGTCGAAAAGGCGGGCGAGCGGCTGATTCACCATCAGGCTTAGGCCCGCGCCCGCGGTGGCGAGTACAGCCCCAACTCGTCGCTCGCGCCGAGCCCGCGACCAGGGGAGAAGAAAGAGCCCCCCCCACGATGGCTACCAGTACCAGAGGCAGGCCGATTGCGATCACCCCGACGAGCCCATCGAGCGCCCGGGGGACCTCGAGGCTCCGGTAGATGTCGAAGTCCATCGTCTCCCTCGAGCTCTACGCGGCCGAGACCGCCGAGAAGAGGTTTCCCGAGAACATGAGGGGATCTACCGCAGGGAGGTGTGAGCGCTCGCCGAGTTCGGTGCGGTCCAGAGGGGAAGCAACAGCTCGGCGGCGACCGCCCAGTAGAAGGCGGCGGATCCGACCTAATGCGCGATCACGGGCTGGAGGAGACCGGCCAGGGACGCACCAGTCATGGCAGCGGCGCAGGGGTCGGCGC
>JACCUC010000068.1 GCA_013812065.1 Thermoleophilaceae bacterium
GCGAGGAGCCGATGACCCGGCCGGAGCCGGCCCGCCCGACCGAGCCGCAGACCGCCGACGGCCACGGGAAGCCCGCAGGCGGTGGGGGCGGCGGTGGTCAGTCGCCGGGCTCAGGGCCGCCCACAGGCGGTCCTCGGGGGCGGCGGGGGAACGTGCGCCGAGCCACACGGCTGCGCTGGGTGCGCATCGGCCTTGTCCTCGCCGGGCTCGCCGGCCTGGGGATGATCTCCACGGTGTTCGGGATGATGATGGCCGTGGCCAGCGAGCTGCCGGCGCTCGACAACCAGGCAGAGTTCCGCGCCGCCCAGAACTCCTCGCTCTTCGCCGGCCAGCGCCAGGTCGCGAAGCTCACCGGCAACAAGAACCGGATCCTCCGAGGCGAGGGCGAGGTCTCCCCCATGATCGAGAACGCGGTAATCGCCGTCGAGGACCGCCGCTTCTTCGAGCACGACGGCATCGACGCGCGCGGGATCGCCCGTGCCCTCTGGGCCGACGTCAAGCAGGGCGAGGCGGTCCAGGGTGCCTCGACGATCACCCAGCAGTTCGTCAAGAACGCGCTCGCCGCCCAGGAGCAGCGGACGATCTTCCAGAAGCTGCGGGAGGCTGCGCTCGCCTACCACCTCGAGCGGGAGTGGTCGAAGCGGAAGGTCCTCACCCAGTACCTCAACACCGTCTACTTCGGCAACGGCGCCTACGGCATCGAGTCCGCGGTTCGAACCTACTTCGGCAAGAGCCGCGGTGGCGTGACCCGTGAGGAGCGCGCCGCCGCCGAGGTAGAGCCCCACGAGGCGGCTCTGCTCGCGGGGCTCATCGCCTCGCCGTACGCCTACGACCCGGTCCAGGATCCCCAGGCCGCGCGCGAGCGCCGCAACCTCGTGCTCGCGGGCATGCTCGAGCAGGACATGATCACCCGCGCCGAGTACCGCGAGAGCATCAACGAGGCGGTCCCAGCCGAGGACGACATCGCTCCGCCGAAGCCCGACTCCGAGGTTCCCTACTTCTCGACCTGGGTGAGCCAGCAGCTGATCGAGCGCTACGGCGCGGCCAAGGTGTTCGGCGGCGGGCTTAAGGTCAAGACCACCCTCGACGCCGACCTCCAGCGTCGCGCCCAGGAGTCGATCACGACTCGGATGCCCGAGGGTGGACCTAGCGCCTCCCTCGTGGCCATCGAGAACAAGACCGGCGCGGTCAAGGCCATGGTCGGCGGCGACAACTTCGCCGACAAGCCCTTCAACGTGGCCACGAACGGGCAACGCCAGCCGGGCTCGGCGTTCAAGCCGTTCGCCCTCGTGACCGCGCTCGAGCAGGGGATAAGTGCGGACCGCACCTACACGTCGCGGAAGAAGTTCCTCGACACCGGCGACGGCGGGCCCAAGTTCGAGGTCAACAACTACGAGGACAAGTACGCGGGCGTGGCCAGCCTGCGCAGCGCCACGGCCGAGTCCGACAATTCGGTCTTCGCCGAGCTCGGACTCGAGGTCGGGACGAAGAACATCGCCCGCACCGCCAAGGCGATGGGGATCCGAACTCCGCTGTCGACGAACGCGGCGATGACCCTCGGCGGGCTCGAGCAGGGAGTCACGCCGCTCGAGCTCGCCTACGCCTACTCGACGATCGCCAACCGCGGCGAGCGGCGATCGGGGACGCTCGCCGCCGCAGACATGGGACCGGTGGCGATCGAGTCGGTCAAGGGCGGGGGCGCGAGCGATCGCAACCGTCGCCGCGAGCGGCGCGCCTTCTCGCGAGAGACCGGCGAGCAGGCCCGCGAGCTGATGCGCGGAGTGATCACCTCGGGCACCGGCACGGCGGCCGATCCAGGCAACGGCAAGTTCGTCGCGGGGAAGACCGGAACCACCGAGAACTACGGCGACGCCTGGTTCGTCGGCTTCAACGATCGCTACACGATCGCGGTCTGGGTGGGCTACCCCGACCGCATCCGCCCGATGAAGACCGAGTTCAACGGCGAGCCGGTCGCGGGCGGTACCTATCCGGCCCAGATCTGGCGCGACTTCATGCTGGCTGTCGGCCAGCTCGAGCAGGAGCGCAATCCGCAGCCGGTCGTGCCGGAAACGCCTGCTCCGGGGCTCGAGACCCAGTCGACCGGCGCCGGAGCGTCCTCGGGCACCGAATCCTCGACGCGAACGGGAAGCGACTACGGAGAGACCCAGACGCCGGATTACTCCGGGTCGGGGTCGGAGACGTCCGGCACCTCGGAGGGCGCCGGGAGCGACTCGACCGGCGTGGAGGACTCCTCGGACCGCTACTGAGTCCTTCGCCTCCGGCCCGCGCGCATGGCGGGCGGCCAGGGGCGCGAGACGTGCGCGCTGCGCGCGTCGCAGAAGCGCCACTCGAGCTCGACCGCCTTCGTGATCCCGATTCGGCGGCCGGCGACCACCCGCGGCCGCTCGCACCCCGGCCCCGGGAGGATCTCGATCGGGCCCCCGGTGAGCATCGTGCGGTTGAGCTCCAGGCCGATCCCGAGCGCCTGGGTGAGCTTTCCCGGACCCGAGCAGAGCTGCTCGGGACGCTCGAGCGCGCGGCGCGCCCGCATGATTTCGACGCCCTCAAGCGGCTCGAGGGCGCGGATCAGGACCGCCGCCCCCACGCCGTCGGGCTCAGCCACCGCGTTCAGGAGCGCGTGGATGCCGTAGGAGCGGTAGACGTAGGCGACGCCCGGCGGACCGAGCAGAGGGCGGGTGCGCTCGGTCTCGCCGACGAAGGCATGGCAGGCGGGCTCGGACTCGTGGTAGCTCTCCGTCTCGACGATGCGGCCGGCGGTCTGACCGCGACGCAGTACGCAGCCCACGAGGTCGCGGGCGACCGCGTGCACCGAGCGCGCGTAGAAGAGGGTTGTGCGGGGGTCGCGGGCGGGCGACTCGTCGGCAGACATCGGCGCGCCCGCGGCGCCCGCACGCCCGCTCACCGACCGTGCCCCGCGAGCTCGGCCCTCGCGTGCGCGAGCTGCTCGCGCACGCGTACGAGCGCCGTGCCCCCTTCCGATACCTTCGACTCGAGCGGAGCACCCTGGCGAAGCACTCCGGCGATATCGCTCGGCGCGAGCGCGGGCGCGAGCGTTCGCAGGTCCTCCTCGCCGAGCTGCGATAGGGCGACCCCGCGCTCGAGGGCGGCGCGCACGAGCCCGGCGACGATCGCGTGCGACTCGCGGAACGGCACGCCGCGGCGTACGAGCAGGTCGGCGAGGTCGGTCGCGGCGAGCAGCTCATCGGAGGCGGCGGCCGCCATCCGCTCGCGCCGAAAGCGCGTGCCGCGGAGCATGCCGTCGGCGGCCGCGAGGCACAGCTCGAGCGTGTCGGCGGCGTCGAAGAGGTGCTCCTTGTCCTCCTGGAGGTCTTTGTTGTAGGTCAGCGGGAGCCCGTGCAGGACCCCGTGGAGGGCGACGAGGTGGCCGGCGATCCGCGGTGCCTTGGCCCGCAGCAGCTCGGCGGCGTCGGGGTTCTTCTTCTGGGGCATGATGCTCGACCCGGAGGCGAAGGCGTCGGCGAGCTCGCAGAAGCCGAGCTCCTCGCTCGACCACAGCACGAGCTCTGAGCCGAGCTGGGAGAGGTGGGTGGCGCAGGTGGCGGCAGCAGAGAGATAGTCGAGCACGAAGTCGCGGCTCGAGACGGCGTCGATCGAGTTCTCGGCGGGGCGGTCGAACCCGAGCTCCGAGGCCAGATAGCGGCGGTCGGTGGCGAAGTTGACCCCGGCGAGCGCACCGGCTCCGAGCGGCAGCTCCGACGTGGCCTCGAGGCAGAAGCCAAAGCGCCGGCGGTCGCGCTGGAGCTTCCACAGCCAGGCCAGGAGGTGGTGTGAGAGGTAGACCGGCTGCGCGCGCTGGAGGTGGGTGTACGCGGGCATCGCCCACTCGAGGTGGCGCTCGGCGAGGTCGGCGAGCGTGCCCATGAGCGTCCCGACGAGCTCACTCGCCGCTCGCGCGCGGTCGCGGGTGAACATCGCGACGTCCGTCGCCACCTGGTCGTTGCGCGAGCGGGCGGTGTGGAGCTTGCCCCCGACCGGTCCGACGATCTCGGTCAGGCGGCGCTCGATCGCCATGTGGACGTCCTCGTCGTCGGGTCGCACCTCGAAGCGACCGGCGTCGAGCTCCTCGCAGACGGCTTCGAGGCCGCGCTCGAGCTCGGCGGCCTCCTCGGCGGCGATGACCCCGCAGCGCGCGAGCATGCGGGCGTGCGCGCGCGACTGGGCGACGTCGTAAGGAGCGAGCCGGATGTCGAAGGAGATCGACGCGTTGAGGGCGCGGAAGGCGGGGTCCTGAGGCTCGGCGAAGCGAGACATGGGCGGGAGTCTAGGGTCCGCCCCGGGCCCCTCGGACCGTGTCCTGCGCCTAGCATGTGAGCCGTGAGCAGCGACGCGAGCTTCGCCCTGATAAGGCCCGCGCAACCCGAAGACGAGCAGGAGACCGTGGCGCTTCTGCTCGCGAGCGGAGGGAAGGTCTACCCGCGCTTCGCCGGGTCCTCGGAGGCGGCGCGCTCGATCCTGACCACGGCCTACCGCCGGCCCGGCACCACCGCGAGCGCCGAGATCGTGACGGTCGCCGAGCTGGACGGTCGGGTGGCCGGCGCGCTGGCCGCCTTCCCGGTCGCCGAGGGCGCCCGGCGCGCGCGCCGGTACCTGCTGCTCTCCCTGACCCGGCT
>JACCUC010000085.1 GCA_013812065.1 Thermoleophilaceae bacterium
CGATCCCGCGCCACGGCTGCCCCCAGCTTCGCCGGGCCGCTGCATCAGCCCGGGGCCGGCCTTCCAACCGGCACGGATGAGAGTTGTTCGTCCTTGCCCTCCTTTCGCATGGCGCCTCGTGGCGCACCATCGACTCACACGGGTTGGCCGAGGCGAGCGTCGTGCGGCCGCTCCGAGGCGCCGAGGCGCTGGACGGTGACCGTCTCGGCGAGGCCCTCGCGAAGCGAGACCGCGGCGCTGGGGTGGGAGCGCTCGAGCTCGCTGGCGAGCGCGCGCAGGCTCGCGAGCGCATCGGCGTGGTCGGCGATCGCCCAGGCCGAGCGCAGCCGGCGGCGGACAGGGTCGCGCTCGGCCTCGGCGAGGTGATCGAGCACGTTTACACCGCCCGGGAGTTGGTCGCGTCGGACAAGTTGAGAGGGGCACCTGCTTGTCGCGCGCACCGGAAACGCCGCCTCGCCGACGGCGAGGGCGTCGACGCTGGCGTTCGTGGCGACGTGTATCACGTGTGATACGGTCGGGCGCTATGGGCGCCGTAAGCATCCGTGACCTTCGCAACCACGGCGGCGACGTCGTCGACCGCGCTTCTCGCGGGGAGCAGGTCACGATCGCGCGCGCCGGGCAGGCCGTTGCCGAGCTGTGGCCTCTCCCGAGGCCACCGTTGTCGGTCGAGACGCTCCTGGCACGGTGGAGGCGCCTGCCAGACGTGGACCCGGCAGCGCTGCGCGCGGACATCGACGAGACGTTGGACGCCCGGCTGTGAGCGGCCCAGCGGATTCGGGGCGGGGCGTGCTCGACACCTCGGCGGTGATTCGACTGGGGCGCTTCACCGACGCCACCGTCCTGCCGGACGAGCCGCTGATCACTGCCGTCACCCTCGCCGAGCTGTCGGTCGGCCCTCTGGTCGCTCACGATGAGCGCGAGCGCGCGGCCCGGCAGGCTCACCTCCAACAGGTCGAGGTCGACTTCGATCCGCTGCCCTTCGACGCCGCCGCTGCGCGAGCGCTCGGACAGGTCGCCGCCTCGCTGCAACGCGCCGGCCGCAAGACCGCGGCCCGCGCCTACGACGCGATGATCGCCGCAACCGCGCTTGCGAACGAGCTGCCCGTCTACACGTGCCACGCCGACGACTTCAACGAGATCGACAGGCTCGAGGTCGTCGCCGTGCCCGATCCGCTGGCGTAGGGACACGGCCGCGCGCACGTCCGGCGGGCGGGCACGGGTCGAGCATCGCCCGGGTGCGACACTGGTGCTACACTTACGGCCATGCCCACTACCCGTCGCAGACACGCCATCACCGAGACTCCACCGGTCCAGGCCGCGCTCGACGAGCTGCGACGCGAGCTCGGTAGCGATCGCGTCGAGCTCGGTGAGCTCGTCATCTTGGGAGCGGGCGCCAAGCTCGCCATGCTACGTGCCGGGCGAGAAGACGGCGCCGTCCTGCGCCGCCGCCTGGCCGATCGTGTGCGCCGACGGACCACGCGCGTCGACCGCCGGGCGGCCGATCAGGTTCGGGCCTCCGGCTGGGCGCGTCGGTGACGGCCGAGCTCCTTCTCGACAACTCCGCCTGGGCCCGACTCGACGACCCTTCCCTCCCCCGCGATCGCGTCGAGGAGATCGCGATCGCGCTCGAGGAGCGCCGCATCGCGGTGTGCTTTCCCTTCCTCCTCGAGGCGGGATACTCGGCGCGACATGCGGCGGGTCACGGTGATCTGCTCGAGGAGCTGCTCGCGCTCCCGGTCCTTGACATCGACGAGACGATCGAACGCCGCGCCGTTGACGCCCAAGGCCAGCTCGCCCGCGCCGCGCACCACCGCCTTCCGCCCGTCGATCTCATCCTCGCCGCGGTCGCGGACAGGCACGACCTCGGCGTCCTCCACTACGACGCCGACTACGACATCCTTCGGTCGAGGACCGACCTGCGGTTCGAGAGCGTGTGGCTTGCGCCGCGCGGGAGCCTGTGAGGAGCGTGCGCTCAGTAGGTGCTGAGCACCTCGTCCAGCCGCCTCGCGAACGCCTCCGGTTCACCACCCCAGCCGTGGTCGCCCGGGAACACGACAGGCTCCTGCCCCAGTTTGCTCGGCCAATGCCCCGGCGGCGCGATGCGCGAGCTGACCCTCTGAACCCTCGCCCACGGCCACGACGATCGGGAGCGACCTCAGCTGGGAGGTGTCGGGCACGTAGTCAGTGAGCGGCATCCACATGTGCCCGA
>JACCUC010000121.1 GCA_013812065.1 Thermoleophilaceae bacterium
CGCCCGTACGACCCGCCAGCACGCGCGCGCCGAGAGCACCCGCCTGCAGGCGGCCGTGACCGAGGCCCAGCGCCCGGTGCTCGTCTACGTCGGCGCCGCGCTCACCGCGCGGGACAACGTCGTCGAGGCCGTGCGGCCCTACACCTCGCGCGCGAGCGCCCAGCGCGAGCTTCGCAGGCTTCGACGCCGGCTCGGCGTCAACCTGCGCAAGTTCGAGCGCCGCGGCACCACCGAGCGCAACAAGCTCGAGCGTCAGGTCAAGCGCACGCGCACGCAGGCCGAGCGTGAGCTTCGTCAGCGTCGTCAGGCCGCCGAGCGGGTGCTCCGCCGCAGTCAGCGCGACTTCGAGCGGGGCGCCGACAAGGTCAGCGACGGCGCCGGCGACATCGTCAGCGGTGTCGGGGAGCTCGCGGCCTCCGCACGCTAGACCGTCCACTTACCCTCGCCCGGCCTGGAGAGACCGGCGCGAGGAGAAGCTGCCGGCCCCATAACCGCCGGCAGTAATGCAGCATCTCTCCTCCCTCGACCGGCGGGGCCTTCGGGCTCCGCCGGTCTTCTTCGCGGACGCTCGACGCTGCGACAATGCATGTGATGGCCTCGCCGACCGCCCAGGCTCCTACCCGCGACGAAGTGCGCACGGCCCTGCGCACCGTTGTCGACCCCGAGTTGCACCAGAACATCGTCGACCTCGGCATGGTGCGTGCCGTGGAGTATTCCGGCCCTGGCGAGGTGGCGGTCACGGTATCCCTGACTACGCCCGGGTGCCCGATCCGCTCACACTTCCAGAAGGCGGTCGAGAGCACGGTGTCGGACCTCCCGGGAGTGGGGCGCGTGCGGGTCGACTTCGACGTCCTCTCCGAGCGGGAGAAGGAAGACCTCAAGGAGCGCGCCGGGCGGACCGACGGGCTCCCCGACGGAGCGCTCGCCGCCGTCAAGAACGTGATCTGCGTAGGCTCGGGCAAGGGCGGCGTCGGCAAGTCGACGACGACCGCCAACCTGACCGCGGCCCTGTTCGCCGAGGGCAAGCGAGCGGCCGCCCTCGACGCCGACGTCTGGGGTTACTCGATCCCCCGCATGCTCGGCGTCCACGGCAAGCCGAAGGTCTCCGAGCACCGGCGGATCCTCCCGCTCGTCGTGCACGGGGGCATCAAGGCGATGTCGATCGAGTTCTTCCTGGAGGGGCGCGACCAGGCCGTCGTCTGGCGCGGCCCGATGCTCCACAAGGCGATCCGGCAGTTTCTCGAGGACGTCGAGTGGGGCGAGCTCGACTACCTCCTGATCGACCTGCCGCCCGGGACCGGCGACGTGTCGATGACGCTCGCCCAGCTGCTCCCCCAGTCGCGCTTCGTGATCGTGACCACGCCCCAGCCCGCCGCCCAGCAGGTCGCCAAGCGCGCCGCCGAGACCGCGCGCCGCTTCGACCTCGCGATCGCCGGCGTGATCGAGAACATGTCCGGCTTCGTCACGCCGACCGGCGAGCGCTACACGATCTTCGGCGAGGGTGGAGGCCAGCTCCTGGCCGACGACCTCGACGTTCCCCTGCTCGGCAAGGTTCCCCTGCAGGAGGAGCTGCGGGTCGGCGCCGACGAGGGCGTACCGCTCGTGCTGGAGGATCCCGACTCCCCGGCCTCCCAAGCCCTCTTCCACGCAGCGCGCGGCCTGATCGCCGCGACGCCCCAGCAGCTGGCCGTCCTGCAGCCCCCGGCGCGCCCGGACATCCCTCCGCCGAGCGGGGTCGCGCTGCCGATGGCGCGGTAGCCGCCCTCGCCCGTTACGGGTAGGCGAAGACCTCGACCCGATAGCCGTCCGGGTCGGCGACCTGCACCCTGACGATTCCCTCCTCCTGCCATTCGGTCTCGGGTACGCCGGCCGCTCGCAGTCGCTCCCGGGCGTCGTGCACCTCGCCCGTACTCGCCTGCTGGAAGCCGAAGTGGTTGGTGCGCGGCAGGTTCGCCGCGGCGGGCGTGCCCTCGGAGAGCGCCAGCAGCGAGCCGTCGTCGGAGCTCAGGATCAGCAGGTGCTCGTCATCGTGAACGCGCGTGTCGAGCCCGAAGTGAGTCGCGTAGAAGGCGGCGGAGCGCTCCCGGTCGCTGACCGTCAGCGCGACGTGGTTGAGCGGCATCGCACGGCGTCCTCATCCCGCCTGCGCGTAGTACTCCGCGTTGATCTGGATGTACTTCTCCCATTCGCCCGGGAGCTGATCCTCGGCGAAGCAGGCGTCGACCGGGCACGCCTCGACGCACGCGTCGCAGTCGATGCACTCGTCCGGGTCGATGTAGAGCATCTCGACCCGGTCGTAGTCGGACTCGTCGGGTGTGGGGTGAATGCAGTCGACCGGGCAGACCTCGACACAGGAGTTGTCCTTCTGGCCGATGCAGGGCTCAGCGATGACGTAAGCCATGGGTCTTGCTCCTTGCGGGTCGAGTCGAGGGGCGCGGCGGATCGAGCGGCGCGGAGCCGCCGAGGCGGCCATTCTAACGGCGAGCCCCGGTACTCTGCGAGCCGCCATGATCCTCCTCACCGGCGCGAGCGGCACCGTCGGCTCGGCGCTGCTGCGGCGGCTCCTGGCCGAAGGCCGGCCGGTGCGATGCCTCGTGCGCGATCCCCGCGAGCTCGGCCTCGAGCGGGTGCGGGTGGGGCTCGTGCTCGGCGACCTGGGCGACCCGAGCTCCTTTCGGCACGCCATGCGCGGCGTCGACTGCGTCGTCCACCTCGCCACCGCGACCCGCGACAGCCCGCGCGCGTCGATCGAGGAGCTCAACGCACTGGCCACGCTCCGGCTCCTGCGCGCGGCCGAGCAGGCGCGGGTCGACCGCTTCCTCTTCCTGTCGACGCTCGGCGCTTCGCGACATTCGAGCGTTCGGTACCTCCGCTCGAGGGCGCTCGCCGAGCAGGGAGTGGCCGCGGCGTCCTTGGAGAGCACAGTCGTCGCCTCCTCACTCGTGGTGACTCCCGGCGACCGCCTGCTCACCCTGCTCGACCGCCTCTCGTGGCTCCCCGCGATACCCATCCTGGGGTCCGCGCGCGCGTGCTACCAGCCGATCTCGGCAGAGGACGTGGCGAGCTGCGCGCTCGCCGCGCTCGACGAGCCGGCGACCGGCCGCTTCGAGCTCGCCGGACCCGAGGCCATGACCTACGATGACCTGGTCGGAGCCGTGCTGCGCGCGCGGGGCCGGCGGCGCCGCCGCGTGCGCATACCCGCGCCCGCGCTCCGCGCGGGACTCAGCGGACTGGAGCGAGCAGTCGGCGCCACCGCCTTTGCCACTTCGGACGAGGCCGAGCTGCTCTCTGTGTCGATGACTACCGAGCGTGGAACGGCCGACGCCGAGCGCCTCGGCGTTCGCCCACTTCGCCTGTCCGCCGTCCTCGCGCAGAGAGGGCCCGGCGCGATGCCGGGCCCTCTTTGAACCACCTTGAGCGCTATGGCGCTCGCTACATCATCCCGCCCATGTCGGGCATGCCGCCGCCGCCGCCGCCGCCGTTCTTCTCCGGCACCTCAGCCACGATGCACTCGGTGGTGAGGATGTTCTTGGCGATCGAGGCCGCGTTCTGCAGCGCCGAGCGCGTGACCATCGCCGGGTCGATGATCCCCGCGGGGATCAGGTCGACGAGATCACCCGACTCGGCATCGAGCCCTTGGCCATCGATGTCGGCACGGCGCACGTCGCTGACGACGACCGAGCCCTCGAGGCCCGAGTTCTCCGCCAGCTGACGGGTGGGCTCCTCGAGCGCGCGCTTGATGATCAGCGCGCCCGTGCGCTCGTCCTGGCCGCCCACGGCGTCACCGTTGATCGCCTCGGCCGCCGAGAGCAGCGCGGTGCCGCCGCCCGGGACGATGCCCTCCTCGAGGGCGGCCCGGGTGGCCTGCAGCGCGTCCTCGACGCGGTGCTTCTTCTCCTTCATCTCCGTCTCGGTCGCGGCACCGACCTTGACCACGGCCACGCCGCCGGAGAGCTTGGCGAGGCGCTCCTGGAGCTTCTCGCGGTCGAAGTCGGAGTCCGTGTCCTCGATCTCCGCCTGGATCTGACGAATGCGGCCCTTGATGGCCTCCTCGTCACCCGCGCCGTCGATGACCGTGGTGTTGTCCTTGGCCACGACCACGCGACGAGCACGCCCGAGCTGGGTCAGCTGGGTGTTCTCGAGCTTGAGGCCCATCTCCTCGGTGATGACCTCGGCGCCGGTGAGGATGGCGATGTCCTCGAGCATCCGCTTGCGGCGGTCGCCGAAGCCGGGAGCCTTGACCGCGACGCCGGTGAAGGTGCCACGGAGCTTGTTGACCACGAACGTCGCGAGCGACTCGCCCTCGACGTCCTCGGCGATCACGAGGATCGGCTTGCCCGACTGGATGACCTGCTCGAGCACGGGCAGGACGTCCCGCACGGAGCCGATCTTCTGGTTGGCGATGAGGATGTAGGG
>JACCUC010000175.1 GCA_013812065.1 Thermoleophilaceae bacterium
TCGGCGGCGACGGCACGCTCAACGAGGCCGCCAACGGGCTGGCGGGCTCGGCGGTTGCGCTGGCCGCGCTGCCCGGCGGGCGGACGAACGTGCTCGCCCGCATGCTCGGTCTTCCGCGCGATCCGAGGCTCGCGGCCGCCTCGCTGGCCGCGGGGGGCGGGTGCCTGCCGACGCGGCGCATCGACCTCGGGACGATGAACGGTCGCCGCTTTACCTTCGCCTCGGGGATCGGATTGAGCGCGGTGGCCAACCGGCGCCTGAGCCGGCGGGGGGTGGCCGGCCGCCGGCTCGGCGGACATCTGTTCGTGGCAGAGCTGTTGGCCGTCGTCGCGGGCTACCTGCGCGACCCGCCGCGGCTCGCGGTGGAGATCGACGGACGCCCCGGGGCGATCGAGGGGGTGTCGCTCATCGCCCAGAACGCCGACCCGCTGACCTACTTGGGCAGCCGGCCGCTGCCCCTCGGCGAGGGCGCCGGCCTCGAGACCGGGACGGTCTCGCTCACGGTCCTGCGCTACGCCTCGCTTCGCCTCGCGGCCACCCTCACGTCGCGGATCCTGCTGGGGGACGGTCGCGCCGCACTCGGGTACCCGGGCGTCGAGTCGTTGCCGAGGGTGCGCGAGGCGCGCATCCGCACGCTCGACGGTGGGCCGCTCGAGGTCGAGGTCGACGGCGACCACGCCGGCGAGCACCAGGCCGTGACCTACGGGGTAGCGCCGCGGGCGCTGTCGGTCGTGGTGCCGGACCGAACGAGCAGCGAGCGGCGCTCGGAGGCGACAACGACCCGCTCCGCCACCTAACTGCGCTCGTCCTCGACCCCTTCCAGCCTCTCCACACGCTTACCCAGCAGCAGCTCGACGGCTCCGACCAGCAAGAAGACCATGGTCGCGGAGAAGGAGCCGGCGGGCCACGCCACGCCGGTGCCGAGCGCCTCGCCCGCCAGCGCACCCGCGCCCACGGCGAGGAGCGTGGAGGGGTAGCTGATGGCGCTGCCGAGGACCACGACGTCCGGCCGCTCACCGCGCATTCGCACCCGGAAGCCGCGCGAGGCCACGGCCTCGGTAAGCGTGAACGCCGTCGCCGCACCGACTACGAACGTGAACGCATCGAGCACGGTGCTCGCTCCGAGGATGGTGGTGAGCACTCCGTAGGTCGCGGTGATCATCACCGAGTATGCGAAGGCCGAAGCGTTGGTGCCGAGCGAGGCTCGCACCCCCTCCGCGTAAGCGTGAAGGAGGCTCGGTCTCGACTCGTGGCCCTGAGTCGGGCGCCCCGCATTCACGGGCTGCACTGTGGCGGCGGGGTCGGACGATCGGCCTACCGGAGCTCCACGGGACCCCGTCCCCCCCTCGACCGCCCCGAGATCCTGCGCGCGGGCAATCAGCGGCGCCGCATATCGAGCTTCAGCGGATTGCACCCCCCTCCGGTGAGGCCACCGCGCCGGTCGCCGGTATTGAAAGCAGTAAGGTGCGGACGCTGAACGCGAACCGAGCGAAGGCGAGGAACGCACATGGCAGAGTCCGAGCGGCCCCAAGACGACACGGAACCTACGGAGGAAGACCAGCACGCGGACGGCAACGAGGGGGAGGAGCCCGACCTGAAGCCTCCCTTCGCCAAGGGGTGGCGCTGGCCGCTCATCATCCTCGTCGTGGGGATCATCGCCCTGGGCGCCTTCGTGACGCTCGTCACGCAGCCGGAGGAGCCACCTGCGCCGCCTCCTCCGCCACCGCCCCCGCCGGGCTTCGTCATGCCGAGGGTCTGAGCGCGCGCCGATCCGCCTCGAGCACGAGCGTCTCGAACGCGACCATCTCGAGGTTGTCCTCATCGGCGTGCGAGTCGATGCCGTCGAGCTCGGGGTCGTCGCTGCGGCCGTAGGGATGGCGGGAGACGTGCTCGAACCCGGCCGCGACGAGGGCCTGCGCCAGCGTGTCGTGGTCGTAGAGGAAGCGATGTCCCCAGCCGTGGAAGAGCTGGTTGATGACGAGCGCGGGGCGGTCGCCGTTCGCGTCTGGAAGAAAGCCCTCGGCGCACCAATGCACGTACCGGGCAGCGATCTCGTCGCCGCCGCCTCCGGCCTCGACGAGCTTGGCGATCACCGTCAGGTCCGGCGTCGAGACCCGGATTCTCCCGCCGGGGCGCAGCACCCGCGCGCACTCCGTCAGCATGGCCGCGCCCCTCTCGCGGTCGAGGTGCTCGATCAGGTGCTCGCAGAAGACGTGTTCGAAGCTGCCAGTCGGAACTGAAAAGGGCCGCGCGGCATCGAGGTAGGTCGCGCCGGCAGCGTGGGCGCCGCGGTCGGTGTTGAGCCAGCCTGGCAGCAGGTTGGCGCCGCAGCCGAGCTGCAGCTTCGGCGCCGGTTGCGAGTCGAGGTACGCGCGAATCGATCGCCGTGCACCCGGGGCAGTCGCGAGCCGGCGGGCGTCGCGCCGCAGCGCCTCGACGGTCAGCGCCAGCGCACCTCCGAGGGTGTCGGTCGAGCGGGCCACTCAACCGTCGACGGGCTCGCCGCTCACCGGCGGTCGGCCGAGTTGCCCGTCGCGGCGTGAAGCGGCCTCGCAGCGGTAACGACGAAGCAGCTCCGCGGGGAGCGCGGCGAGCCGAGCGCTAGCCGACTTCCCGCCTCAGACGTCCCTCGGAATGCGCGCCGACGACTTCGAATCGGGCACCGGCGTGTGGTCTGCATCAGCGGCCGCGGCCTCCTCGGGCGGAAGCTCCTGTGCCGGCACCGACTCCTCCGACGCTTCCACGGGAACCTCGCTCGGCTCGTCACGCTCCGCGCGCGCGGGACCGGCGTCGTCGTGCCTGCTCTTCTCCATGTCCACCTCACGAATGGGTTGTGTTTCGGCCCAACCCTTCTACCCGGCCGAGCTGGTGAGCAGTCCTCTCGCAGCGCCTCCGCTCGCGCGCCCGTTACGCCGGTCCCCCAGGGGGTAGAACCCGCGCGACGTTCGACTGGGTCCTCGGGACCCTCAGCGCCTCGGCGTGGACCTACCTGATCGTTTTCGCGGTGGTGGCGATCGACGCCTTCTTCCCGGTCGTCCCCGGCGACGCCGCCACGATCACCGCCGCCATCGTGGCCGCGGAGGCCGACCTGTCGATCGTGCTCGTCGTGGCGGCGGGGCTTCCTCGGAGCCACGGCGAGCGACAACTTCTCCTACCTCCTGGGACACAAGCTCGGGAGTCGGGCCGCGCGCCGGCTGTTTCGCAGCGATAAGTCGCGAGCACGCCTCGAGTGGGCGCGCGACCAGCTGAGGCAGCGGGGCGTGATGCTGATCGTCGGAGCACGCTTCCTCCCCGGCGCCGCACAGCTGCTACGTCGCCGCCGGCACGCTGGACATGCGTTACCGCCGCTTCCTGACCGGCGATCTCATCGGGGCCTTCGGGTGGGGCCCTGTTCACCTCTCTGCTCGGCTACCTTGGCGGCCAAGCCTTCCAGCAGAGCCTGTGGAAGCCGCTCCTGCTGTCGTTCGGCGTCTCGGGCGTGATCATCTTGGCCGGCGAGCTCTGGCAGCGTCGGAGCAGGCGCGGAGATGAGACGAGCTCCGCTCGAGCGAACGGCGAGAGGAGGCATCCCCGGACAGGCGTGCCAGCGACGCGACGAGCGATCCGGCGACCGCCGTCGAGGAGAGCTTCGCTCGCCTGATGGCAGAGAAGGGAAGCGCGGCCAGATCAGCGCCCGAAGATCGTGAGCGACCCTCATCCCGTCCGGCGCCGGGCGCGCCGGCGGACCGGAGGCGCCGAGCGTGACCCTTTCCCGGCCAAGTCGGCGCCAGACGGAGGGCGCGATGGCAGCGGCGCACCGAAGATCGAGCCGGTGCGCCCGAGGATCGTGCCGCAGCGGGGGCATTCGTCGACGGTCGAGACCTTCGCCGCCGAGTAGACGGTGAGGTGACAGCTGGGACAGACGAGGTAGGGCATTACCTGCGGGGGTCGGGGCGGGTAGCGGTCAGGCACGAGTGCCCTCTGGCCGCATGGTCGCCGCCCGCCTTCCATCGACGCGAGCGCGACGATAAGCGTGTTGTACCCGTGTTTGACGCTTGCTAACACCGTCCGATCCGTCCGCGTGGCGCGCGTTCGTCCAACCCCCTAGGCCCGCGAGCCCCGGCGTGGCTCAGCCGAGCACCAGGGCAACCCCCGGCGCGGCGGCAAACGCCACAAGCGCCCCATCGCCCCGGCGGACCGCGAGTCGGGCGGCCGGCACCGCGACACCTGCGCGGAAGCGGTCGGACTCGGTCGCCACCCACCCCAGCACCGCGTCGATCACGGGCAGCGGCCGCTTGCGCGCCGAACCGAGCGCTCCGAGCAGAGCGCGCCCCGGCGGCGCCAGTCGTCCCCCGGTTCCGAGCTCGTCGAGCAGAGCGCCGGCC
>JACCUC010000194.1 GCA_013812065.1 Thermoleophilaceae bacterium
AGATCTACACGCTCGACCTGGCCGCGCTCGTGGCCGGCTCGAAGTACCGCGGCGAGTTCGAGGAGCGCCTCAAGAAGGTGATGAAGGAGATCACCCAGCGCGGCGACATCATCCTGTTCATCGACGAGCTCCACAACCTGGTCGGCGCGGGCGCGGCCGAGGGCGCGATCGACGCGGCCTCGATCCTCAAGCCGGCGCTCGCCCGCGGCGAGCTCCAGACGATCGGCGCCACGACGCTCGACGAGTACCGCAAGTACCTCGAGCGCGACGCGGCGCTCGAGCGGCGCTTCCAGCAGATCAAGGTCGACCAGCCGACGATCGAGGAGACCGAGCAGATCCTCAAGGGCCTGCGCGATCGCTACGAGGCCCACCACAAGATCGACATCTCGGACGAGGCGCTGCACGCCGCGGCGGAGCTCGCCGACCGCTACATCAGCGACCGGTTCCTGCCCGACAAGGCGATCGACCTGATCGACGAGGCGGCCTCGCGGATGCGTATCAAGTCGATGACCTCCCCGCCCGTCTACCGGGAGCTCGAGGACGAGATCGACTCGACGCGGCGCCAGAAGGAGCAGGCGATCGAGGCCCAGGAGTTCGAGAAGGCGGCCAACCTGCGCGACCAGGAGCGCCGCCTCACCGGCAAGAAGCGCGAGCTCGAGGAGCAGTGGCGCTCGGGCGAGTCCGCCGAGAAGCCGAAGCTCGGCGAGGAGGAGATCGCCGACATCGTCTCGATGTGGACCGGCATCCCGGTGTTCAAGCTCACCGAGGCCGAGACCCAGAAGCTCATCCGCATGGAGGACGAGCTGCACAAGCGCGTGATCGGGCAGCAGCCGGCCATCGAGGCCGTCTCCAAGGCGATCCGCCGCGCGCGTGCCGGACTCAAGGACCCCAAGCGACCGACCGGCTCGTTCATCTTCCTCGGCCCGTCCGGGGTGGGGAAGACGGAGCTCGGAAGAACGCTCGCCGAGTTCCTGTTCGGCGACGAGGACGCGATGGTGCGGATCGACATGTCCGAGTACATGGAGAAGCACTCCGTCTCGCGGCTCGTCGGCTCGCCGCCCGGCTACATCGGCTACGACGAGGGCGGACAGCTCACCGAGGCCGTGCGGCGCAAGCCCTATTCGGTCCTGCTTCTGGACGAGATCGAAAAGGCGCACCCCGACGTGTTCAACATCCTCCTGCAGATCCTGGAGGACGGCCGGCTGACCGACGCCCAGGGGCGCACCGTCGACTTCCGAAACGCGATCGTCATCATGACCTCGAACATCGGCGCGTCGGAGATCGCGCGCAACACCCCGCTCGGGTTCGCGATCTCCGACGACGAGACCGGCATCACCTACGAGGACATGAAGAACCGGATCATGGGCGAGCTCAAGAAGGTCTTCCGGCCCGAGTTCCTCAACCGGATCGACGAGGTGATCGTCTTCCACAAGCTCCAGAAGGACGAGATCAAGGAGATCGTCGAGCTTCTGCTGCGGCGCGTGCGCGAGTCGATGGCCGAGCGCGAGCTGTCGCTCAACATGTCCGACGATGCCAAGGACCTGCTC
Source organism: Thermoleophilaceae bacterium (assembly GCA_013812065.1). Classification (GTDB taxonomy): domain Bacteria; phylum Actinomycetota; class Thermoleophilia; order Solirubrobacterales; family Thermoleophilaceae; genus JACCUC01. Next base: position 1,548 of record JACCUC010000194.1, read on the forward strand.
GTCGACAAGGGGTGGGATCCCGCGATGGGCGCGCGGCCGCTGCGCCGGGCGATCCAGCGCTACGTCGAGGACCCGCTCGCCGACGAGGTCCTGCGCTCGAGCATGCCTCCGGGCTCGACGGTCACGGTCGACAAGCCCGCGGTCGAGGACGGCAAGGAGCCGGACGAGCTCGAGATCACGATCACCGTCCCGCCGCCCCGGCCGGAGGTCGAGGAGGAGCGCGAGCCCGTGGGCGTCGGCGCCAAGAGCGTCGGAGCCGAGGACGAGGGCTCGGATGGGCCGGACGGTGGAGGACGGCTGCCCGAGGGCGACGACGAGATCGACATCGACTCGCTCCGGACGAATCCCCCCGAGAGCTCGGGCGAGGGCGAGCCCGCCTAGTCGGCCGCATCCGCTGGCCGCAACTCGATGAGCGATCCGGGCTCGCCCGGCGAGGAGTCCGCGGCCGTCACGATGGTCGAGATCAAGGCCCGCGAGAACGGGCCCTACCGCGTCGAGGGCCCGATCCGCTTGGTCGACGCCGACGGCAACGAGTACGACCTCGGCGACCGGGGGGAGGTGATCGCCCTATGCCGCTGCGGGGGGTCTACCACCAAGCCCTTTTGTGACGGGACGCACTCGAAGAAGGGGTTCGAGGCGGCGGAGCGGGCGGTGGCGGAGGAGCACACCGGCGAATAGCCACCGTGCGCGACCAACAGCACCGTGGTCAGCGCAAGTCGCTATTACTCGGGAAGCAACCGCCGCAGCTCCGCGTCGATTCGCTCAGCTTCCTCTCTCGGAGCGTAGGGTCCACTGAGGAGAAAGCTTCGGACTCCTGCCACCGAGGCGGTGGGGCCCGGGCGGACCGAGGAGTCGTCGAGTGCTGTAGCGGCGGCCAGCTTGAAGACGAAGATGACGAGTGCCGGACGCCACGCCGAGATCTTGTCTTCCAACAGCCGCGCTCCAGCCTCCAGCTCAGCGGTCTCGAGCTCGCTCGCGGCGGCGGTGGGACGCTTGACGATGTCGGTCAAGCCGTGACCTGCGCGGACGAAGGCATCGTCTTCGGCGCCAGGGATGGGCTCCGCGAGCAGTCCGAGACGCTCGAGGCGACGCCAGATCCGTCCACCAAGCCGTCCTTGGTAGTAGTGGCCGGCTTTCACCGAAGTCGGAGCCGGGTTGGTTCCCACGAGGAGTACGCCGCCCTCCGTCGGGGGCCTGTCCGCGAGCGTGTCCGTCGGCGGCTCCGCGTGAGGCGTCGGGTCCCCACCGAGGCCTGTCGTCTCCGACGAGGACAGTCGGTCGGCGACGTCCTCGACGGTCAGTGGGTAGGCGATGCCCTGCTCGCGGACGAGGGCGAGCAATTCCCAGTGCGTCAGGTTCGCTTCTTCAGCAGCCCGTCCGATCGACAGTCCTCCCGACTGGTAGCCGCGCAACGCCTGCTCGACTCGCCAGTCCGCAAGCGCGCGTTGCAAGAGCCGGCGAACAGCCGTGCCGCGGTCGAGCGACTCAGCGCTCGCCACTTGCTCGATAGCGGTCAGCAGCTCCGTGTCGAGTCGTAGGTTCACCTGTTCGGTCTTCATGGTCTCCCTCTTGTCAGCGCCGCCTCGATCTCGAAGACCACTGCCGCGGTCGCACCCGTGACGATCGCGAGCTCTCGGAGCATCTCTCTCGCCGGGGCCATCTCCAATGACCCGCTCCGGACGCCGACGGCCGGAAGGAGAAGCGTCGACGTGACCTTGCTGCCCAGCGATACCGCCACCCGAGTTGCTCGGCCTTCGTCCAGTAGTGCTGCGCCAACCGGACTCGCCAAGGCGATGACCTGGCTCTCACCGCGCCCGAGTCGGTGGTTGTCCGCGACGGCCTCGGCGAGCGCTTGCTGGTATCGGTCGAGCTCCACCCGCACGACGAATCCCGTTCGGGTCGCGTCCCGGATACGGTTGGCATCGGGGGCCCCGATTCGCTCGCCGGCTTCGACTGCCTCCTGCCAGACGGCAGGCGGAACCGAGATCCTCGAGACGCATCGCTCTGCTTCCTCAAACGTCCCTGACTTCGCTAGGTAGATGAGCGTCGAGGCGTCACCTGGAACGCTTCCCGACAGCATTCGCTATCAAACCGTAGCAAATGTCGTAGTGCGAAGGTGCCCTCGTCGCCTGTCGCGTCGATGTCGACCCAGCGGAGGACCGCACCATGCTGGCCGGATCCTTGCCGGCGGGGCGAAGCCGTCCTCCCGGCGGCTTACCGTTGCAGGATGCCCCGGTCGACCTTCGTCTGCTCGGTCTGCGGTCAGCAGAGCCCGCGGTGGCACGGCCGCTGCCCGGGCTGCGGCGACTGGAACACGCTCGTCGAGGAGTCGCCGGCGCGGGGGCGGGGAGGCGGTGCGGCGGGGAGCCCCGCGTCGTCCGGACGGGCGCTGCGCCCGGTTCGGCTTGCCGACGTAGAGGCACCCGCGGTCGCGCGCCTGTCGACGGGCATCGCCGAGCTCGACCGAGTCCTCGGCGGCGGCCTCGTCCCCGGGTCGCTCGTGCTCCTCGGCGGGGCTCCCGGGATCGGCAAGTCGACGATCACCGCGAGTGCGCTCGGTCACCTGGCGGCGGCGGGTCGGCGGACGCTCTACGTGACCGCCGAGGAGTCGGCCGCACAGGTCAAGCTGCGCGCCGAGCGCCTCGGCGAAGCCGCGCTGGCGGTCCCGATCGTCGCCGACACCGACCTCGAGACCGTGGTCGCGACGATCGAGGCCGAGGCACCCGACGTATGCGTGGTCGACTCGGTGCAGACGCTCCACGCCGAGGGTATGAGCGGGTCGCCGGGGACGGTCGGCCAGGTGCGCGAGGTTGCGGGGCGGATCGCCGGCGTGGCCAAGCAACGCGACGTCGCCACCGTGCTCGTGGGCCACGTGACCAAGGAGGGCTCGCTCGCAGGCCCGAGGGTGCTCGAGCATCTCGTCGACTGCGTGCTCCAGTTCGAAGGCGAGCGCGAGCGGGCCTACCGCACGGTGCGGGCGCTCAAGAACCGCTTCGGCTCGACCAACGAGGTCGGCGTCTTCGAGATGCGCGACTCGGGCCTCGTCGAGGTCGTCGACGCCTCGGCGCGCTTCGTCTCCGAGGCGACGCGTGCGCCGGGGTCGGTCGTCCTCTGCGCCATGGAGGGGTCGCGGCCCCTGCTCGTCGAGGTGCAGGCACTCGTCGCTCCCTCAGAGATCGTGCCGCCGCGACGGGTGGTGAGCGGGGTCGACCGCAACCGCCTCGCCCTGGTGCTCGCCGTGCTCGCGCGCCACGGCGGGATCGGGCTCGGATCGAGCGACGTCTTCGTGTCTGCGGCGGGCGGGGTGCGGGTCGAGGAGCCCGGAGCCGACCTCGCGATCGCGCTCGCGCTCGCCTCGGCCGCGCGGGGCGTGCCGTTGCGGACCGACAGCCCGCTTGCCGCCTTTGGCGAGATCGGGCTCACCGGCGAGCTTCGTTACGTCGCCCACCCCGAGCGCAGGAGCGCCGAGGCTGCCAAGTTCGGCCTCGCGCCGGCGCTGTCCCCCGAGGGCCCGACCCGCACCCTTCGCGCGGCTCTCGCCGCCGCGCTCGGCTCGGCAACCCCCCAGACGCGGAAGGTCGCATGACGTCGAGCCTCCTCGTCGATCAGGCAGGGCATCGAGCGCATTCCACATCATACCGGCTAGCCATAACCGGACTCAGCGGGAATCTCTTCATCCCCTAGTATGGACTGATGCAGACGCAAACCGGGGACGAGTCGAGCCAGCTCGAGCACCGTCAGGAACCCCGGCTCATCCGGGCGCTCGAGACCGTCGCTCCCGGGACGGCGATCCACGAGGGGGTCGAGAACATCGTCCAGGCGCGCACCGGTGCCCTGCTGGTCATCGGGGACGAGGAGGAGCTCTCGTTCCTGCTCTCGGGCGGGCTGCGAATAGAGGTCGACTACACGCCCGGGCTCCTGTACCAGCTCGCCAAGATGGACGGGGCGATCTTCCTCTCGGCGGACGCGACCAAGATCCTATGGGCCAACGTCCAGCTCATGCCCGACCCCACGATCCTCTCGCTGGAGACGGGGACCCGCCACCGCACCGCGGAGCGGGTCTCGAAGCAGACCGGCGCGCTCGTGATCGCGGTCTCCCAGCGCCGCGACGTGGTCTCGCTCTACCTCGACGGGAGCAAGTACATCCTCGACGACATTCCGGTCGTGCTGGCCAAGGCCAACCAGGCGCTCGCCACGCTCGACAAGTACCGTCGCCGGCTCGACCAGGTCTCCACGCGTCTGACCGCGCTCGAGTTCGCGAGCGGAGTGATGCTCCACGACGTCCTCACCGTGCTCCAGCGGGCCGAGCTGGTCACCCGCATGGCCGTCGAGGTCGAGCGCTTCATCGTCGAGCTCGGGACCGAGGGTCGCCTGATCGAGATGCAGCTCGAGGAGACGATGGTCGGGGTCGCGGCCGACAAGACGGCGCTCGTGCGCGACTACGTCACCCCGGCCTCGGAGGACGACCTCCCGCTCGTGCTCGACTCACTCGCCCGGCTGCCCCACCAGGACGTGCTCGACTTCGGTCGCCTGGCCGAGCTGCTCGGCTACGAGCGCAAGGTCGGGACGCTCGACTTCCCGGTCTCTCCGCGGGGGTATCGCATCGTCGGTCGGCTCCCGCGCGTGCCGCGCCTCGCCATCGACGCCATCGTGCGCTCCTTCGAGGGGCTAGACGAGATCCTGGCTGCCAGCGATGTGGAGCTCGAGGCGCTCAACGGCGTCGGCGAGGTGCGCGCGCGCGAGATCCGCGAGGGGCTGCGCGGTCTGCAGGAGATCAACCTCGTCGACCGGTACCTGCAAACCTAGACAAAGGATGCGGCGCCTCGGGCGTCGTGTGACATAGAGGAGGACATCATCACCACCGAAGCTAGCTGGGAAGAGGACCTCGAGGAGCTGGAGATCATCTGCGAGGTCGAGATCGACTACGAGATCGGCGACCACGTCGTGTATCCCCATCACGGCGCCGGCAAGGTCCTCAAGAAGGAGGTCCGCAATGTGCTTGGAGCCGAGCGCGAGTACCTGACCATCAAGATCATCCACAACGAAATGACCGTCATGGTGCCGTGCGAGAACGCATCGAAGGCGGGGCTGCGGCGCATCATCGACGAGGAGGAGGTCGAGCGGGTCATCGCTGTGCTGCGCGACGACGTGAGCTCGATGCCCAAGAACTGGAACCGCCGCTTCAAGCACAACCGCGACAAGATCAAGACGGGCGACGTGTACGAGCTCGCCGAGGTCGTCCGCAACCTGTCCCTCCGCGAGTCCGACAAGGGCCTTTCGACCGGCGAGAAGCAGATGTTCACGCGCGCCAAGAAGGTCTTGGCCTCGGAGCTGACCTACGCGCTCGGGATGGAGGAGGGCGACGCCGAGGCCCATATCGACACGCTGATCGACGAGGCGCAGAGCGCTCGCAGCGGAGCCCCTGCGAGCTGAGGCCGGTCCGCTCGCCGGTCGGCGCGTAGCTCGCCTCGGGGCGATGGCCGTGGTCGGGCTGCTCGTGGCCGCCGGGAGCGGCGAGCGCCTCGGCGCCGGGCGTCCGAAGGCGTTCGTCGACTGCGCCGGACGGGCCATGCTCGAGTGGAGCCTCGACGCCCTGCGGCTGTTGTGCGACCGGGTGGTGGTGGCGGTGCCCCCGGGCCTCGAGGAAGGCGATCCAAACCGGGTGGCCGGAGCGCCCTCCCGGTCGGGATCGGTCCGCGCGGCGCTCGGGGCGGCGCCCGAGGCACGAGTCGCCGTCGTCCACGACGCCGCCCGTCCGCTCGTCACCCCCGGGCTCGTCGAGCGTTGCCTCGCCGCGCTCGAGGAGGGCTGGGACGGAGCCGTCGCCGCGGCGCGCGCCACCGACACCCTCAAGGAGGCCCAGCCCGAGGACGGGCGCATTATCGAGACCTTCGACCGAGCGCGGCTGTGGACGGCGCAGACGCCGCAGGTCTTCAGGGCGGACGTCCTGCGC
>JACCUC010000213.1 GCA_013812065.1 Thermoleophilaceae bacterium
ACTCGCGGCAATCCTCCTCGGTGGCGAAGCGGTCTTGGAAGTCCACGATCGAACGCGGAAACTCTGGCCGCGGCATCCAGTCAAGCTATGAACCGCCTCAGACGGAACGAACCGGGTATGCACTAGGTCACTAACAGCAGGGCCACTGGAAGGACGGGCGCCGAGATCGCCGTCCCGGCCGCCAGAAAGTCCTCACTCGCGTCGGTGCGGACCTGCCCGAACTGCGAGGGCCAGTTGACCGCAATGGCCACCGCTGCTGCCACCACGTTGAGCACCAGCACGACAACGGCGAACAACCTCAGCCGCTTGGCGGGATCCACAAAAACCGCCTACCCGTGTATTCCGCGGGACGGCCGCTTCGTGACTTTGCCAACTACCTGCGTACGTAGGCTCCCCCGCACCCGGTTCCGACCGGACACCCGATTAGACCGAGGAGGTCAAGATGTCGGGAGTTCGGGAGGTTCATGTGGAAGACCAGCGCGCCGAGCGCGCAGCCGGAGGCAAGCGCGAGGTGCGCTGGTCGGTCCGGCGCAAGGAGGAGATGGTGCTGCGGCTCCTGCGAGGCGAGTCGCTCGATCTTCTCGCGCGCGAGACCGGGCAGCCGGCGGGCCGCATCTCGGCCTGGCGGGAGGGCTTCCTCGCCGCCGGGCGTGAGGGGCTGAAAGCACGCTCGCGGCCGGTCGAGGATCGCGAGCTGGCAGAGGCGCAGCGCAAGATCGGCGAGCTGTCGATGGACCTCGACATCGCCAGGGCGCTGCTCGAGGAGGTCGAGCACCGCCCTCGCCGGCCGAGGCGCTAAGCGTGTCAGCGAGCGACTGGATGCCCCGCTGGCCCGGGTCTGTCGGGTGGCGGGGGTGTCCAGGTCGGCGGCGTGCGAGCAACGCCGCCGACGCAGCGCCTCGGACTACCCCGCTCCCCTCCGCCGCCGACCCGGACCGGTGGGCGCTCTGCCCGACCGTGAGCTGCTGCGGGCGATCCGGCGCGAGATCGACGAGTCGCCGTTCACAGGCGAGGGTCACCGCAAGCTCTGGGCCCGGCTGCGCCGGCGCGGCATCTGCACGAGCCGCAAGCGCGTGCTGCGGCTCTGCCGTGAGGCCGGGCTGCTGGCGCCGACGGCGAAGGTCCGCCGCCGCGCCCGGCGGCTGCACGAGGGCACGATCACCGTCGAGCGGCCCGACACGCTCTGGGCGACCGATCCCACGCAGGCCTGGACTGACCGCGACGGTCGCTGCGCTGTGTTCGCGCTCGTCGACCACGCTACCGGTGAGGCCTGGGTCGATGCCGCTCCGCGGATGGACCGCTTCGCCGCCGCCGACCTGCTCCGGGAGGCGATCGCTTCGGATCGGTCGAGGCCGCCCCGGCTCAGGGGCTCGCACTCCGCTACGACGGCGGCTCCTGCTTTCGCTCTGGCCACTACCAGGCCGAGCTCGACCACCTCGGCATCGAACGCTCGCCGGCGTTCCACTACGAGCCCGAGACCAACGGCTGCGTCGAAGTTCATCCAGACGCTCAAGGAGCAGGTGCTGTGGATCGAGCGCTTCGAGACGCTCGAAGAGCTGCGCGCCCGCGTGCGCGAGTTCGCCCGCACCTACAACGAGCACTGGCTGCTCGAGCGCCACGGCTACCGCTCACCGCGTGAGGCGCGCCAGCGTCTCCTGGCCGCCCAAGCCGGATGATCGATCGGTCGCCCGGGCTCCGCCGAGGCCCTCAGATCGCCTCCCACGAGCTCGTGCCCGACCGAACCGCGCCGATTCGGCCCGAATCGGCGATCATCACGCTGTCAACGCAGGTGTCCGGCGAACCGGGGCCGGCGCACTGCGTACGTAGCTGCCTAATAACGGGGGCGGGATTCGAACCCGCGACCTTCGGGTTATGAGACGAAGTCGTACGACTCGCTTGGCATGTCGTCCGGTACGCTGCTAGCCTGTGCGGCATGGCGCTCCAGCACCAGACCAAGCAGGCCGACGACGTGCGTGCCCCAGCGGTGCCACGCGGGACCGCCGTTATCGTGACCCGCTATCGCGAGGATGTCGCCAAGGTTGCGCTCGTCAACCCAGACGATCTCGCGATGCTCGAGGAGGCCCACGAGCTCGTCGACGCGCTCGGTGCGCTCGAGCTCGAGCCGCTCAGCGACACCGCGTTCAAGGCGCTGCGCGCCGAAGACCGGCCGGACCCTGCCGCGCGCGTCGAGAACGCCAAGCAGATCGCCGCGATCCTCGACCTGTGAACGGACTCGCCGGCGCGGTCGTCCGGGCCGTCGTCCCGTTCGCGCCAGAAGCGCCGTTTCGCCTCTACGCGGGCTCACGCCACGCGCCCGTCGAAGTACCGCAGGCCGACAAGCTGATCGCCGCCGCCCGCCGCGGCGCGGACACCGAGTTCACGTTCCTGGTGCCGGGCAAGGCGCGCCCCGTGCTGATCGTCTCCGACCAACTGGACCCCCGTCTCGGCGAGCTGCTCGCGCTGCGACTGCTGCGCCTCACGAAGCTCGATGCCCGAGAGCAAGACGCCGTTCGCGCAGGGGCCGACCCCGGCCTCTTCCACTTCCCGCCCGACCGGTTCGACTTGCCCGAGGAGAACGCGGCGATGATTGCCGCGCTCGTCCGCGTCCACCGCAGCGTGATCGACTCGTCGCCGGTGGGACATCTCGATCGTGATGAGCTGCGGAGCGTCCACGGACGGATCGCCCGGCACTACGGCCTCGACCTCCACGACCTCGTCCGCGACGAGCTGCAACGACTCGCGGCGGTGCAGCGCGAACGGCGGACATAGCGACCACAGGTGCGCACCGCGTGGTCCCGCCGCGCTGCCGCAAGGCATGAGTCGCCCGTCGCATCATCTGCCGTTCACGTGCGTGAGCCCGAAGACCCAAGCGCTGGGCATACGCGGCATACGCTCGACCGCTGGACCAGGCATGACGTCCTGCATGCCGAGTGCCTGCCGGCTTGCCGGCGATGTGGAGCCGACCCACGTCCCAACCGCGCAGGCCTTCACCGGCTTCGCCCCGCTTCGCGAGGTTGACACGTTGTCGAGGTCAGGCGTGTCCGGCCCGTGGACTTCTGAGCACCGTCGCCCGGCACCAATCGCCCCAGCTCCTCGCTCACACGCCGATCAAGCACGCTCCGCGACTGAACGGGTGGCTCTCTACCCGCTCAGCGCCCGCCGCTCGGCGGCCTCGGCGAGGTGTACGTACATCACCGCCAGCGCGTCGGCCAGGTTGCGTCCATCAGCTTCGACGGGCGTGGGTCCGAGGCGGCGCAGCAGGGCGTCCGGGGCTTCGCCGGCGAGCGGGCTGATGCGCAGATCGGCCAGCTCGGGGCCGCTCTCCCAGAAGGACCGCGTCCCCTCGGCGCCCGCAGCAGCGGTCCGCGGGGATGTCGACGAGCCCTTGGTCTTCGAGCGCGCGCGGCGCGCCCGCAGACCGTCGAGCAGCTCTTCCTGCGTCCGGCCCCGCCAGGTGAAGATCAGGAACGGATCTGCATCGAAGCGCTCGGCGAGCAGGTAATAGGCCGCCGCAATGTGCTTGCACGGGTTCTCGGCGTCGAGGCAGTCGCAACTGGCCTTCAGGTCCGTGTAGGAGGCGGGGAACAGGCTCAGCTTGCAGCCGGCGAGGACATCCTCGACGTCGGGCGGCATCCGCCCCGCGAGCAGCTGCGCCAGCGGCAGCGCCCGCGCGGCCATCGCCCGCTCGGCGCGACGCCATTGGTGCTCGGACAGCAGCTTCGCGCGGATGCGCACGCGATAGGGCGTGTAGCGGGTCCCCTGCACCTTGGCGAGGACGATGCCCGGCTCGACCTCCAGCTCCGTGACCTGGCCGCCGCGCGCGTAATTGCGGCCGCGCTCCAACCGCGAGCCGACACCGAAGGACTCGAGCAGCTCCAGGAACCGTCGCGACCACCACGTCTGCGTGTGCTCGCCCGCGGCCAGGCCTCCGGCGGGCGGCAGCGGACGGGTGGGCTCGAGCTCGGCGGCGCCCATCACGCGGCCACCGCGTCGCCCGAGAGCGCGACGAGCTTGCGAAGCCGTGCGGTGTCCAGCTCGGTCAGCCACACCTCGCCGCTGCCGACGATGCTCTCGGCCAGGTCGCGCTTCTCGGCGATCAGCTCGTCGATGCGCTCCTCCAGCGTGCCCAAGCAGGTGAGCTTGCGCACCTGGACGTTCTTGCGCTGGCCGATCCGAAACGCGCGATCGGTCGCCTGGTCCTCCACCGCCGGGTTCCACCAGCGGTCGAAGTGGATCACGTGGTTGGCCGCGGTGAGGTTGAGCCCGGTGCCGCCGGCCTTCAGCGAGAGGACGAACAGCGGCGGCCCGTCCTCGGCCTGGAAGCGGGCGACCATCTCGTCGCGAGCGCCCTTCGGGGTGCCGCCGTGCAGGAACAGCACCTCGTGGCCGGTGCGCTCCTGCAAGTGGGCGCGCAGGTCGTGCCCGAACTCGGCGAACTGCGTGAAGCAGATCGCGCGATCGCCCTGCGCCAAGGCCTCCTCGACGATCTCCTCCAGCCGCACGAGCTTCCCGGAGCGCCCGTCCAGCCGCGAGCGGTCCCTGAGCAGGTGGGCCGGATGGTTGCAGACTTGCTTGAGCTTCACGAGCGCGGCGAGAATGACGCCGGAGCGCTCGATCCCCTCCGCGCGGGAGGCCTTCTCGAGCATCTCGTCGACCACGGCCTGGTAGAGCGTCGCCTGCTCGCGCGTCAACTGGCAGTCGACGCGCATCTCGATCTTCTCCGGCAGATCGCTGATGATGTCCTGGTCCGTCTTCAGCCGGCGCAGGACGAAGGGCCCGGTGGCCTGCCGCAGACGCCGGGTGGCGTCGGCGTCGCGGTAGCGCTCGATCGGATGCGCAAAGCGCTCCCGGAAGCCCGTGGTCGACCCCAGCAGTCCCGGATTGAGGAAGTCCATGATCGAGTGCAGCTCGCTGAGGCGGTTCTCGACCGGCGTGCCGGTCAGCGCGACGCGATGGCGCGCCTGCAGCGTGCGGATCGCCCGCGTCTGCTTGGCCTCGATCGACTTGATGTTCTGAGCCTCATCGAGGACGACGCGCTCCCACGTGACCTTCGCCAGCGCGTCGCGATCGCGCAGGGCCAGTGCGTAGGTCGTCACGATGAGATCCGACGCGCGCGCCGCGCGCGCGAAGGCGGGGCCCCTCGGCCGCTCGCGTCCGTGATGCACGTGCACGCGCAGGTCGGGCGCGAAGCGCTGCGCCTCGCGCTCCCAGTTGCCGGCCACCGACATCGGGCAGATCAGCAGCGTCGGGCCCACCTTCCGGCGGCGCCGCGCGTTCGCCGGTGGCCGCTCGCGCTCGGCCAGCAGCAGCGCGAGCAGCTGGATCGTCTTGCCCAGGCCCATGTCGTCGGCCAGGCATGCGCCGAGCCCGACGCTGGACAGGAACGCCAGCCAGGCCAGGCCTCGCTCCTGGTAGGGCCGCAGCTCCCCGACGAACGCTCGCGGCGTGGGGATCCCCTCGAGCTTGCGGTCGCAGTCAGCGCCCAGCAGATCGCCCAGCCAGCCGGTCGCTTCCAGCTCCACCTCGAGCTCGTCGGTGGAGCGCTTGGCGCCGTCCAGGCCGAGGCCCTCGCGCAGCAGCTCGTCCGCCGCCGCTCGTCCACGCCGGCGCCGGCGCGCCAGGAAGCGCAGCGCCGCCTCGACGTCGTCGGACCGCAGCGAGATCCAGCGTCCCCGGGCCTTGACGAGCGGGACCTTCAGGGAAGCCAGCGCCTCCAGCTCCTGGAGCGTGAGCGTCACGTCGCCGATCGCCGCCTGCCACTCGAACGCGCAGAGCCCCTCCAGGCCGAACAGCCCGGTGGACTCCCCCCGCTCGCCCGCGGGATCCACGCGCAGCCTGGCGCGGAGACGCTGACGCCACCACGGTGGCGCAAGCACCGCGAAGCCGCCCTGCTCGAGCGCCGGCGCCGCGTCGCGGAGGAAGCGGTGGGCGCCGTCGGCGTCCAGCTCGACGTGCGTCGGCGCCGCCTCCCGCAGTGCCGGCTCGAGGTCCGGCCAGAGCCGCAGCGCGTGCCCCAGGCCGCCGAGCAGCCGTTCCTGCGGATTCTCGAGCATGCGCCCCAGCGCCGTGAGCCGCTCGCTGTGCGCCCACACGTCGGCGGCGGGAACCAGGACGCTCGGGTCCTCCTTGGACTGCAGCAGGATCTCCACGCGCCACGGCTCGTCCGCGTCGGGTGGCTCGTCGGCGGCCTGTGGCCCCTCGGTCTCCTCGCCGCCCTCGGACTCGCCGGGCGGCACGAGCCGGAAGCACGTCCGGAACATGCGCTGCGTCGCGTAGCGCTGGCCCTCCGCCCACCATCCGTCCAGCTGCTCGGCCAGGGCCGCCAGCTCCCAGGGGTCTCCGGCCACGATCGGGTCGTCGGCCGCGAGCGCCGCCAACCAGGCGTCGACCGGTGATTCACATGGCGCGTCGCGTTCCTCGTCGAGCAGCTCACGGGCGCCGGCGTCGACCATCGCGGCGAGGACATCACGGACGACCGCGGGCGGTGCGTCGGAGGACCAATGCGCTGCTACGGCCGCCGGCATCGCACGCTGTAGCAGCTCGACCCGGACGGCTTCCTCGGGATCGTCGGTGACCGGCAGCCACCGGGCGACCCACGCGTCGCCCTGGCGCGTCGCTCCGCGACCCGCGTCTGCGCCTGGGAACTTCAGCTCGAAGATCTTCCAGCCGCCATCGATGTTGCGCAGTTGAGCCGTCTCGGTCGCTCCGACCGCCTCGGCGGTCGCGCGCTCACCGGCCGCAAGCGCACGGCTCACGATTGAGGCGCAGCTTTCGGGACATATCTGGGACACGGCGCCCATCTAGCTACGCCTTGGGTAAAGGAAAAACCCCGCGATCTGCGGGGCTTTCTTTATAGCGGGGGCGGGATTCGAACCCGCGACCTTCGGGTTATGAGCCCGACGAGCTACCTGGCTGCTCCACCCCGCGTCGCACCGTTGAATCTAGCACCGGCCATGAGGGGGGGTCAACCGAGAACCCGGGCGGAAAACCCCGAGCCGGCCTACCATCCCGCTCATGCCCGCCCGCCGCGTCGCCGTCGTCGACCTCGGGTCGAACACCACCCGCCTCTTGCTCGCTGACGTGCGCGATCAGAGGGTGGCCGAGCTCGACCGCCGCACCGAGATCACCGCCCTCGGCCAAGGGGTCGACGCGAGCGGGCGGCTCGACGACGAGGCAATCGAGCGCGTGGTCGAGGCGCTCGCCGGCTACCGGGAGGCGATTGATGCCGCGGGCGTAGAACGCACGGTCGCCGTGGCCACGAGCGCCGTACGCGACGCCGCCAATGGCGAGGACTTCCGCGCCACCCTGCACGAGCGCTTCGGGCTCGACGTCCAGACGATCACCGGCGAGGAGGAGGCCCGGCTGACCTTCCTCGGCGCCACGATCCGCCGGGCGCCGGGCGCGGATTCGGTCATGGTCATCGACATCGGCGGCGGGAGTACCGAGCTCGTGATCGGGGTCGGCGGCGAGGAGCCGACCTTCGTGGTCTCGACCCAGGCCGGGTCGGTGCGTCAGACCGACCGCCATCTCCACGAGGACCCGCCGAGCGACGAGGGCCTCGCGGCGCTGCGCGACGACGTCCAAACCATCCTCACCGACGCGGTGCCCTTCGCCCTGCGCGGCTCGGTCCGCACCGGCATCGCCGTGGCGGGGACCGCGACCTCGCTCGCCGCCATCGACCAAGAGCTCGATCCCTACGATCCCGCCCGGATCGACGGGTATGAGCTGGACGTCGAGGCGTGCGAGCGGATGCTCGCCATGCTCGCGGCCCGGCCGCTCGAGGAGCGTCGCGAGATCGCCGGACTAGAGCCCAAGCGGGCGCCCACGATCGTTGCTGGGGCCGCGATCCTGGTCGAGGCGCTCCGCGCGTTCGAGCTCGAATCGCTCGAGGTCAGCGAGGCCGACATCCTTCACGGAGCCGCCCTGCGAGCGGCTGGGGACGCCTGAGCGCGCCCCCCATCTTTACCCACCCACTGGAAACCGGATAGTCGAGACCCCTTTACGCGGGGCTTACTTTGGGTTATGGTCCAGGTACCGGTGGTCTAGCCCGCTTCGGCGCGCCGACCTATCCGGCCATAGGCCCGGGCGATGCCGCGTCATGCGGCGCCTCCCGCTGCTCGGGCCGCCAGCCCCTCGAAGGCGCGAACCCCTGCCCGCCCGCGAGGGGCGAACCCGGAGCCGCCCGCCTCGTGCGGGCGGCTCCGTTATCCGCTCGTAGGGCGGCGCCGTATCCGACCGCCGGACGGCCCGCGCCGAGCGGCGCCGACCAGTCCGGCTAGGCCGAAGTTCCGCCGGTAGTCACGCGCCATAGGGCCCGCAAGCCCGCTTCTCACGCGGGTTTGCGGGCCTTTCTTCGGTGGCCGTAAGTAGTCACGACATGCTGTCCGATCGTTGGGGTAGTGTCCTC
>JACCUC010000078.1 GCA_013812065.1 Thermoleophilaceae bacterium
CAGCGGGGCGGAGCGGCAGCGGATGTGCCAGGCGAGCCGCAGCTCGCCGCAGAAGCGGGCTAAGGGCCCGTCAGCAATCAACTCGCGGCTTGATGGTGTAGCTCCACTCTGGGTGGAACCGGTCGCCTCCGAGGTTGACGGCTGCCAGCTGGGCGTCGCTGACGGCGATCGCCTTGGGGTACTCGGGCTCGTCGAGGTGAGCGTAGACCTCGAGGCCGGTGCGTGTGGTGGTCGCGCCGATCAGGTCGACGATCACCTCGCGGCTGAGCAGGGGCTTGCCGCGCCAGTTCTTGTTGATGAACGAGAACAGGCGGTGCTCGATCTGGTTCCACTTGCTCGTCCCCGGCGGAAAGTGGCAGACCGCGACCTGAAGCCCGGTCTCGTCGCAGAGCCGTTGCAGCTCGGTCTTCCAGAGGCGGGTGCGATTGCCGTTTGAGCCGCCGCAGTCGGCGGTGATCGTGAGCGTCGTGGCGTGCGGGTAGCGCGCTCGCCCGAGGTGCTCCCACCACGAGCGGATGCTCTCGACCGCGAAGGCGGCGGTGTCGTGGTCGACCCCGACCGACCCAGCCACTGTCGGAGGCGAGGTCGTAGACGCCGTAGGGGATCGCCTTGCCGAGCTCTTTGTCCTTGAAGTCGTGCACGCGCACGGGGATCGGCGAGCTCTGGGGGCGCAGCTCGGCGCCCACGGCCTTGAAGTCGCCGATGAGCTCCTTCTTCTTGGTGTCGACCGAGATCACCGCCTCGCCTGACTCGATCGCCTCGGAGGCGACGCGGTCGATGTGGCGAAACTGCTCGTCGCGGTCGGGGTGGCTGGCCCCCTCGCGCGTCTTTTGGTTGGCCTGCAGGCTGTAGCCGAGCGAGCGCAGCAGCCGCGCCACCGTCTCGTGAGAGACCTGGTGCCCTGCCCCGCGCAGCGCCTCGGCGAGCTTGCGTACGCTCTTGGCCGTCCAGCGCAGCGGCTGCTGGGGGTCGCCCCGCGAGTCAGGATCGACGAGACGCTCGAGATCCTCCACCAAGCTCGGGTCGGTCTCTGAGAGCGGCTTGCGGCCCCCGCCCCGCCGGCGCACCCGTCCCGGCTCGAGCGTCTCGCCTTCAAGCTCTCGCAGCCCGGCACGAACGGTGTTCTCCGCCATCCCCGTAGCTCGCACCACCGCGGCGAGCCCGCCGCGGCCGTGCGAGCGCGCCTCTGCGGCCGCCCACAGGCGACGTCGGCGCTCGTCGAGCTCGCCCGCCAACGGCTCGGTAGCGCTCCCCGATCGCTTGCTCGTCGATCACGCCTCCGTATTACGACGCGCACGGCGCTATCCCTTCAGGTTGTTATCTGACGGACACTTACGTCTCACTGCCGAAGCCCGCGCTCTTCTTCTTACACCCGGGACCGGACCGCGCGGGAGAGCCCACCGCGACTTGTGCCAGAGCCTACGTCTGAAACCGTGGACATGGTCGGCCGCGGCTCGACGGCCGCGTTCGGCAAGGGGTGAGCCTGTAAGAAGAACGAGTCCGTGCACGGCTCTTACGCAGAGGCCGGCACCGGGTCCGGCCGGATCGTAGGGCCGGTCGGCTCTACGACGAGACGAGAAAGGTGGAACTGTGGCTAGAGGCAGGAAGTCCGTCCATGCCGTCCCTCGAGGGCATGGCTGGGCAGTCAGGTCCGGCGGCCGTACCGCCAGTGTTCATCGCAAGAAGTCGACCGCGCAGGCGGCAGGCCGCACGGCTGCGAAGAAGCGGCACGCCGAACACGTGATCCACAACCGGAATGGACGCATCGGCGCGTCAAATAGCTACGGCGGCGATCCCCACCCGCCCCGCGGTTAGCAGTAGCCGGAGCGCCGCCGCCTTGTCCGAGGCGGCGGCGTACTCTGCCGCTATGCGCGAGTCGCGGGACTGACCGATCGCGCTTTGCGGTCGCCCGTTGCGCAGCCTCGGAGGCCCCTGAGCCGAATGGCTTCAGTGCTTGGGAGGAAGAGAGCGCGCGTACGCGACGCCGCGCCTGACCCACGGCTCGAGCTGGCGCTTGGTCCGCAGGCCTCGACTCGCAACCAACCAGCGCTGTCCCGGCCGGAAGAGCGAGTGATCTCGCTCCCGGTCCGAGAAGGACATTCCCCGGACGTGTCCGAAGGCTACGCCAAGCTCCACTGATGGCTCACGAGCCGCAGCCCGCCGCCGGCGCGCTCACCACCGCGATCTCCGGCGAGCTCGTCGACGCGACCGGCCTGGGCGCACGTGCAGCCGAGGTCGCCGCGCAGCAGCGCTCGCCGCAGACGCGGCGCACCTACGCCGCCGTCTACCGTGCTTTCGCCGCGTTCCTTGGCCCCCAGGCAACGGCCGAGCACCTGACGCCGGCGGCGGTGCGCGGCTACCGCGACGCACTCGAACAGGCCGGGCGGTCGCCGGCTACGGTGGCTAAGCACCTCTCCGCGCTGCGCGGCCTCGCCGACGCTGTCGGCGCCGACGCGGCGATGAAGACGGTCCGCTCGGCGCGCGTCGCGCGCGGCGAGCCACGGGCGCTTGATCAGGACGAATGGCCGCGGCTGCTGCGGATGCCCGATCGCCGCACCCGCCAGGGCAAGCGTGACCTCGCGCTGCTGCACCTGCTCGGGTCGGTCGGGCTGCGGCGCGCCGAAGCCTCCAATCTGCTCGTAGGCGATGTCGACGAGCGCCGCCGCTCCAGCGACCCGCGCCTGCGCCAGGCGATCCCCGCTCGACGAGCTGGTGGGTCAGCGTCCACTACGGCAAGCGCGGGCGCACCCGCGCCGTGCCGCTCGACCAAGACGCGCTCGATGCGATCGCCGCGTGGGTCAAGGTCCGCCCGCCCGCGCTGAGCGAGCACCTGCTGCTGTCGCTCCCTCGCACGGGTCAGCCGCCGCGAGCGCTGACCACGCGCGACGTCGCCCGCATCGTCGCTCGCCACGCGAAGGGCGCCGCCCTGCCGGAGGACCGGCGCACGCCGCACGTGCTGCGCCACACGTTCTGCACCCACCTCGCCGACTCCGGTGCCGACGTCGGAACCATCCGCGAGCTCGCCGGCCACGCCGACATCCGCACCACCACCATCTACACCGCCGTCAGCACCACCCGGCTCGAGCACGCGATCGCTGACCGCAGCCGCCGGCGTCAGGCCGTACGGCGAGCCGCCGCCGGCGACTGACGCGCCCATCGCCCCAGTGCGCGGTCCGCTGGCACTTCACCTGCGTAACC
>JACCUC010000240.1 GCA_013812065.1 Thermoleophilaceae bacterium
CTACCTGCGCATGATGGACGACGAGATCCGGCGGGCCGCCGGCGGCTGACGGCGCGGGAGCGTTTGAGGTTCGCTGCTCCCCGGCGGTCTCTGTCTCGTCGTCGTGGCCCTGGTCATCGCCGGCCTCGTCATCGAGGCGGCTACCGAGGGCGGCTCCGAGCTCGGCGCCGACTGCCTCGTCACGAACTTCGGCGTCGAGCTGTGCGGCCAGGACGCCGTGGACCACTGCCAGAGCTGGGAGGAGAACCAGACCCAGATCGCCGAAGACGCGGCCGAGTCTGCGGAGGACGCTCGGAGGCTGAACCGCTCGGCCAGGCGCGACGCGCGGCGCTACGGGGGAGCGCTCGCGACTTCGGGTACCGGCTTTCGGCGGGGCGATTTTTGCGTTCTACGCCCCGGCCAGCAGCTTGCCGACGCCGACAGCAGCTACCAGGAGGATGAGGAGTAGGCGTCCTCCTCGGCGTCCGGGTCGTGGTAGCTCGAAACTCCACACATAGCGTGCCCCGCACGCGCCTTCGATGACTCGCCCCAGCGCTCGACCTCGAGCTCGACCGCGGAGCCGCTCGACCGCACGCGGACGAGCGCGACCTTCGGCTCGCCGGGCGTCGGTCAGGAAGAAGAACGTCAGGCAGCCGTCGGCGGAGTCGCCCGGCGAGCGCACGACCTCGACGTGCGCGCCGGAGCAGCCGAGGTAGCGGAGCAGGCACTCGGCGTCGGCGTGCGCGTTTTGCGGGTCGGCGCGACAATCGTGCGACAGTCGACCCTCGAAACGAGCGGTCGCCTGCCCCCCGGTAGCGGTTCGTTTTGCCCTCTATAGAGCGAAATGGCCCTCCCCGCCCGTACCGCTCCTAGATGTAGTACATCGGCGCCTCCGCCGCCTCCGCCTCTCGCTCGGCCACCTCGGCGACCGTCACGCCCGCGAGGACCGAGCGCAGCGCCCCGGTCGCCTCCGCCCACACGCCTCCAGCGGCGTGCGCCTCGGCACCGATCTCTCCCTCGAGGAGCTCGACGACTTCGAGGACCGTGACCTCGGTGGGCGGGCGGGCGAACGAGTACCCGCCCTTGACGCCGCGCTGGCTCTCCAGCATCCCCGCCCGACGCAACGTACCGAAGAGACCTTCGAGGAACTGCACCGGCACATCGCGGCGCCGGGCGATCTCCCGGAGCGGAACCGGCCCCGCGTCGCCCGCGCGCGCGAGCTCGACGAGGGCTCGCAGGGCGTAGGGCGACTTGGCGGTGATGGCGAGCAAGGCTGGCTCGGGAGTCTAGGCCGAGCCCATTACCTTCCTTGCCCATGCCGCTCCGCACGTCGCTCTCCCTGTGGCTCCCGCCGCTCGCGCTGATGGCGGTCATCTTCTATCTGTCGGCCCAGCCCGACCTGTCCTCCGGCCTGGGCATTTTCGATCTCGTCGGCCGGAAGATGGTCCACGCCGCCGAGTACGCGCTCCTGTGTGCCCTGTGGTGGCGCGCGCTGCGCCCCGCGGCACCGTCCCGGGTCGCTCTGGTCGCCGCGCTCACGGTCTCGATCGTCTACGCCGCGAGCGACGAGCTCCATCAGAGCTTCATCCCCGGCCGCACCGGCACGCCGATCGACGTGTCCATCGACGCCGTCGGGGCCGGCGTCGCCGCCCTCATCATCCGCCGGCGCGAGCGCCGCGTCGCCGGCCTCGGCTAGTTGGCAGCGAGTACGCCCGCCCCGAGCGCGCTACAGCCAGCCGCGCTGGGTGGCCGCGAGCACGGCCTGGGCGCGGTCGACCGCACCGAGCTTGGCGTAGGTGTTGTGCAGGTGGGTCCGCACGGTGCTGGTCGACAGGCTCAGGTCGACGGCGATCTGCTTGTACACCTTGCCCTCGGCGAGCCGCTTGAGGATCTCGAGCTCCCGGGCCGACAGCGGACAGGGATCGACGTGGCGACGCTCGGTCATCGTGCCGAAGGGGAGCTCGTAGAGGATCGAGCGCAGGCCCTTGCCGTCGAGCCCGACGGCGCGCGCGGTACGCAGAAGCTGACTGGGGTCGACCGGCTGGTCATTGATGTAGTGAGCGAGCATGTCGGCCAGGCGCACGACGGCGATCTCGCCAAGGGCCTCGTCGGAGTGGTGACGCTCGATGGCGGTCGCGAGGCGGCTCGGCAGCTCCCAGCGGCGCGCGAGCACTCCGCCCACGAGCGCGTGGTCGACCCCGAGCTCCCGCCGCTCGGCTCGCAGGCGCGCCTCCGGCGTGCGAGCGTCGCCGTGGACCTGGCCCGGGTAGCCCGGATAGGCCTGGACGAGCACGAGCTTGCCGATGTCGTGCAGGAGCGCGGCCACGAGGACCTCGTCGCGATCGGCGTGGTCGACCTCGCGGGCGATCCGGTCGGCGGCGCGCTGCACGGCCACGGCATGCAGGCGGAAGCGCTCGGGCGCCACGTCCCACGTGGGCGAGCGCTCGAAGAAGTCGAACACGTCGACGCGCTCGGCGAGACCCTCGACCGCGGCCGGGCCGAGCCGCTCGACCCCGTCCCGGATGCTCGTCACCTTGCCCCCACGCGGACCTGAGTGGCGGTTCGCGAGGCGCAGGACCGAGATCGCGAGCGCCGGGTCGGACTCGACCGCGCCCACCATGTCTCCAAGCGACGGCTGGCTCTCACCGACGAGGCGCAGCAGGCGGTCGCGGGACTCTGCGAGCGCGGGAAAGACCTCGAGCGCCTCGAGCGCCCGCGTCAACCTGCGACCGTGGCCCTCGCCGACGGGCCGGCTCGAGGCCTCTGCCCGAGCGGTTCCCGGCCGTATCGCCGCCTCCATGCTTTCCGTGCCTCCCTTTGGTCGCCATCCTGGCGCTTGCTGATGCAGTATCGGCACAGGACCGGGAAAGTTGAGGATTGCCCCGCTCCGGTGCGGGGCCTCGAGCGGGGCGTCTACGGGCGCTGCGCGAGCGCCGCGTCGATCCGGATGAGGGCCTCCTCGCGTCCGAGCGCCGCGACCGACTCGAAGATGCCGGGCGACACCGTCGTCCCCGCGATGGCCACGCGGATCGGCTGGAAGACCTCCTTCGGCTTGACCCCGAGACGGTCGACGACGCCACGGAGCGCGGTCTCGACCTCGACCTGGTCGAAGGGGTCGGCCGCGGCGAGCGCCGCCCGGGCCTCGGCGAGGCGGTCCAGTGCCCCGTCGCGCATCACCTTCTGCCACGCGCGCGGGTCGATCTCCCGCGGGCGCTCGACCAGGAAGCCGGCGAGCGGCCAGAACTCGGCGAGCGTCTGGAGCTTCTCCTGGGCTACCGCGGCGGCATCGACGAGGTCGTCCCGATCGCCGTGAAGCTGCGCGAGCCGGCGCGCGAGCTCGGCCGGCTCGAGCTCACGAAGGTAGCGGCCGTTCATCCAGCGCAGCTTCTGCTCGTCGAAGACCGCGGGGTTGCGCGACACGCGCTCGAGCGAGAAGCGCCCGATCAGGTCCTCGGTGGTGAAGAAGGTGGTCGTCGCGTCGGCCCCCCAGCCGAGCAGCGCCAGGTAGTTGCGTACGGCCTCGGGGAGGTAGCCGGCCGCGCGCAGCTCCTGCACCGACGCGGCGCCGTGGCGCTTCGAAAGCTTCTTGCCGTCAGGTCCGTGCAGGAGCGGCAGGTGAGCGTATGTCGGTGGCTCGGCGCCGAGAGCCTCGAGGACCATGAGCTGGCGAGGCGTGTTAGAGAGGTGGTCCTCGCCGCGGACCACGTGCGTGATCCCGATGTCGCGGTCGTCCACCGAGACCGCGAGGTTGTAGAGCGGGCTGCCGTCCGACCGGGCGATCACGAAGTCGTCGATCGCCGCGTGCTCGAAGCGGACCTCCCCTCGGATCACGTCGTCGACCACGGTGGCGCCATCGTCGGGGACGCGGAGCCTCACGGCGCCCTCGTCCTCGTAGGCGTGGCCCTCGGTCACCAGGCGGGCGATCTCGGCACGGTGGCGCTCACCCCGCTCGGCCTGGGAGACCGGTCCCTCGTCCCAGTCGAGGCCGAGCCACTCGAGCGCGTCGAGGATCTGGGCGACGTTCTCCGGCGTCGAGCGCTCGCGGTCGGTGTCCTCGATGCGCAGCACGAGCGAGCCGCCCGAGCCGCGCGCGAGAAGCCAGTTGTAGAGTGCCGTGCGCGCGCCGCCGATGTGCAGGGCGCCCGTGGGCGACGGTGCGAAGCGGACCCTCATGGAAGCGGTCGAGGCCATGTCGCAGAGATGCTAATCGGCGCCCACGTCTCCCCCGCGGGCGGGCTCGTCAAGGCGCACGAGCGCGGGATCGAGCGCGACTGCGACGCGATCCAGATCTTCAATCAGTCGCCGCGCATGTGGCGGCCGACGCGCTACGGCGAGGAGGACTTCGCGGCCTTCCGCGAGGCGCGGGCCGGCGGGCCGATCCAGGCTGTGGTCATCCACGCCGTCTACCTGATCAACGCGGCCAGCAAGGACCCCGAGATCCGCCGCAAGTCGGTCGAGTCGATGACCCACGCGCTGCGAATCGGCGACGCCATCGGCGCGGCCGGGGTGGTCCTGCACCCCGGCTCGGCGGTCGGCGAGCCCAAGGATGAGGCCATGGCGCGCATTGTCGAGGCGATCGAGACCGCAATCGGAGACACCGAGAGCTGTCCGCTGCTGCTCGAGGACACTGCGGGCGCCGGCCAGACCATCGGACGCACCTTCGAGGAACTGGCCGAGCTGATCGAGGGCGTCGAGCGCCGGGCACGCTCGCGCCTCGGTGTCTGCCTCGACTGCTGTCACCTGCTCGCCAGCGGCTACGACGTGCGCGACGCCGAGCGCCTGGCCGCCGTCGTCGACGACTTCGACGCGATCGTCGGCCTCGACCGGCTGCGGTGCCTGCACGTCAACGACTCGCAGACCCCGCTCGGCTCGAACCGCGACCGACACGCCAACCTGTGCGACGGCGAGCTCGGCCGCGAGGGTATCGCGGCGTTCCTCAGCGAACCCAGGTTCTACGCACTCCCCGCGCTGCTCGAGACCCCCGGACGGGAAGGGAACGGCCCGGACGCCGCGGACATCGCGTGGACTCGCGAGCTGCGCGAAGAGGGTCGCTCGGTTCGAAGCTGAGCGGCCCGAAGACTCTGGCGCGTTCCCGCCGTACGTCATCCTGAGACCCAATGTCCTCCTCCGCCATCGTCCTGCGCGGTGCCCGCAAGCGCTTCGGCGAGATCGTCGCCGTGGCCGGGATCGACCTCGACGTGCCGGCCGGCACCTGCCTCGGCCTGCTCGGGCCCAACGGCGCCGGCAAGTCGACGACGATGCGGCTGCTGACCGCCCAGGCGATCGCCGACGCCGGCGAGATCGAGGTGCTCGGCCACCGGCTGCCCGAGGAGTCGAAGGCGGCGCGCGCCCGCTGCGGCGTCGTGCCCCAGCTCGACAACCTCGACTACGAGCTGACCACCCGCGAGAACCTCGAGGTGTTCGCTCGGCTCTACCGGGTTCCTCGCCCCGAGCGACGCGACGCCGTCGACCGTGCGCTCGAGATCGCCAATCTCACGGCGCGCGCCGGCAGCGTGGTCGACGAGCTCTCGGGCGGCATGCGCCGGCGGCTGCTGCTCGCGCGCGGGCTCGTGCACCGCCCCGAGCTGCTGCTCCTCGACGAGCCGACGGTCGGGCTCGACCCTCAGGTGCGCGCCGAGCTGTGGTCGCTCATCGACACGCTGCGCTCGGAGGGGGTGACGATCCTCATGTCGACCCACTACATCGAGGAGGCCGAGCGGCTCGCCGACGAGGTGGCGATCATGTCCGCGGGCCGGATCGTCGCGCGCGGGCGCCCGGCCGAGCTCGTGGCCGAGCACGTCGGGCGGGAGGCGATCGAGGTCTACGGCCCGCCTGTCCTGCTGGCGGAGGCCGAGGAGCGCGCCGCGGCCGGGGGCTTTGCGACGCGGCGGTCGGGTCCGGCGCTCGCCGTCCTCGGCACCGAGCGATCCGAGAACGGCTCCCTGCCCGAAGGGCACCCGCGCTCCGCCAACCTGGAGGACGCCTTCGTGCTCCTCACCGGAGCGGAGGTCGAGTGAGCTCCCCGTCGGCCCCGAGCGCCGGGCGGATGGGTCCGCCGGTGCGCATGCGCCGCCTCGAGCCGGCCGCCATCGGCGCCGTGCTTTCCCGCGAGCTCGCGGTCTTTCGCCGGTACTGGCGCTCGACGACGTTCTCCTCGGTGGTCGAGCCGACGATCTTCCTGCTCGCCTTCGGCTTCGGCTTCGGCGCGCTCGTCTCCCGGGTGGCCGGCTACGACTACATCGACTTCGTGGGTACGGGCATCGTGGCCACGGCGGTGCTCTTCTCCTCGGTCTTCCCGGGGCTCTTCTCGACCTTCATCAAGCGCCGCTTCCAGCGCACCTACGATGCCCTCCTCGCCGCGCCGATCGACGTCGAGGAGCTCGTGACCGCCGAGGTCGTGTGGCTCGCGCTGCGGGCCGGGGTGTACGGGATGACGCCGCTTCTGGTGGCCATGCTCTTCGGCCTCGATCCTTCCGCCGGCATGGCGCTCGTGCCCTTCATCGGCTTCCTCACCGGCTTCGGCTTCGCCGCGTTCGGAGTCCTGATCTCGGCGATCGCCAAGGCCATCGACAACTTCAACTACGTGACGAGCAGCGTGATCACGCCGCTGTTCCTGGTCGCTGGCACATTCTTCCCGATCGACGCGCTACCCGGCTGGGCCTCGACGCTCGCCCAGATCAACCCGCTCCACCACTGCGTCGAGCTCGTGCGCGACGCGGTGTTCGGATTCCAGCCGCTCGCGGACCTGGCGCATGTGGCCGTGCTCGTGATCTTCGGCCTGCTGATGTGGCGACTGGCGATCTGGCGCCTGCGTCTGCGGCTGATCGACTGACGGGCGTCCCTAGAGGCGGTCGCGCAGGTCGAGCGCCTCGGCTGGGTCCGGTCCCGTCTCCGGTGGCTCGAAGAAGCCCGGATTGACGCAGTCGAAGGGCTCCCCATGCCCCTCGTAGGCGCGCTCGACCGAGATCTGGCAGCGCGGGGTCGGCCGGCCGGTGATCTTCACCCCGCCGAAGCGCTGACGCGTGCGCTCGGCCTCCCCGAAGACCTCGACATCGATCTCGACCTTGAACACGTTTCCGAGACACCCCATGTAGCGGCGCCCCGAGGCCTCGTCGTCGTAGAGGTAGAGGTAGGGACACGACGACTCGATGCATCCCGCGGGATGCACGACCCGATCGCAGAACGTGCAGCACTGCCGGCACTGGTGGCTCTGGACGAGCTTGGCGTGGCCGCTCACCCGGCCAGTGTACTCCCGGGCAAGGGCGCGCAGGAGCTCGCTCGGCTACGGTCAGCGCCCGTGCCCTTGGACCGCCAGCGGGTGTCGCGCGTGGTGCTCGCCGCCTTCTTCGTCGGCGCCGGCACGCTGCACTTCCTGAAGCCGGACGCCTATGAGGCGGTGGTTGTGCCGGGGCTTCCGTATCCGCGCGAGATCGTGTGGATCAGCGGGGCGGCCGAGATCGTCGGTGGCCTCGGGGTGCTCTCGAGGCCAGCCCGGCCCTGGGCGGGCTGGTGGCTCATCGCCCTACTGGTCGCGGTGTTCCCCTCGAACGTCTACATGGCCATCTCCCCGGAGGAGATCCGCGGCCTGAGCGTGCCGCCGGTGCTGCTGTGGCTGCGCCTGCCGCTGCAGGCCGTCCTGATCGCCTGGGTCTGGCGCGCGACGACGCCCGCTCGCGCGTCGGGAGCGCACCGGCGGCACTGAACCTGCGTCGGCTCCGAGCTCGTCCTACGGGTCGAGCTGTCCCTCGAACAGCGAGAACGCCGCCCCCTGCGGATCTCGTACGGCCCCGAAGCGTCCCGCCGGGACCTCGCGGGGCGGCATCAGCACGTCGCCGCCCGCGTCGGTGACCGTCGCGATCGCGGCGTCGAGGTCGTCGGTGGCGAAGTAGGTGTTCCACGCCGGCGGCACGCCGTCGAGTGGCAGCAGGCCCCCGTTGGCCGAGTCGCCGTTGTGGATCGACCAGTAGTAACCGCCGGAGCCGGGCGTCTCCTCGATCCTCCACCCGAAGAGCTCTGCGTAGAAGCTCTGGGAGGCCCGGGGGTCGGGCGTCATGAGGTCGTTCCAGCAGAGCGCCCCCGGCTCGTTGACGAGCCCCGCGCCCGGGTGGCGCCCGGCCTGCCAGAGCGCGATGACGGCGCCTTGGGGATCGCGAACGCTCGCCATGCGTCCGGCCTCCATGACGTCGAAGGGGCCGGCCAGGACCGTGCCTCCGAGCTCCTCGGCTCGGGTCGCGCTCGCGTCGACGTCCGCCACGGTGACGTACGACGTCCAGTGCGGCGGTATGCCCTGCTCACGCATCTGGGCCTCGAGCTCGTAGAGGCCGGCGACCTCGCGGCCGACCTTGCGCAGCATGGTGTAGGTGCCGGCGTCGCCGGCCGGCATGTCCTCGCCCTCCCAGCCGAAGAGGCCGCCGTAGAACGCCTTCGCCGCCGCGGCGTCGGTCGTGGCCAGATCGACCCACGAGAAGGTCCCCGGCGGATAGCTCGTGCGCTCGCCCATCGCTGCGCTCCCTTCGGGTTGTACCGGACGACCGTACCGCGGGCGGCGCCCGAGCACCGGCCGGCGAGCGTGTACCGGGTCGCCTACCCGCGTCTGGCACGAGGACGGCCAGCAGGGCCACAACGCGCTCGCCGGCCGTCTCACCGCCGCAGCCGGAGGGCGAGGAGAACCGTCGGACGCCGACCCTAGACTGCCCCAACGTGACGTCCCCGTGCGCCCACCTCCACGTCCACTCCGACTACTCGCTGCTGGACGGGGCGTGCCGCATCGA
The DNA here is from genome assembly GCA_013812065.1 of Thermoleophilaceae bacterium. GTDB lineage: Bacteria > Actinomycetota > Thermoleophilia > Solirubrobacterales > Thermoleophilaceae > JACCUC01. The sequence goes on from JACCUC010000240.1 coordinate 8,751, forward strand.
GGCGCTCGCCGAGCGCGCCGCCGAGCTCGGACAGCCGGCGCTCGGACTGACCGATCACGGAGTGATGAGCGGCGCGCTCGAGTTCTACAAGGCGTGCTCCAAGCACGGGGTCAAGCCGATCCTCGGCCTCGAGGCCTACCTCGTCGACGACCGCCGTTCCGAGGCCGTGCGCTACGAGCGCAACCACCTGACCCTGCTGGCCTCGAGCGACGAGGGCTTTCGCAACCTGGTCAAGCTGAGCTCGGCCGGCTTCCTCGAGGGCTATCGCCGCGGCAAGGCCAACGTCGACTTCGAGCTGCTCTCGGCCCACACCGGCGGGGTGATCGCGCTCACCGGGTGCCTGCAGTCGCGCTTCTGCCGCCGCCTCGTCGACGATAACCCCGCCGAGGCGCGCGCCCACGTCGACGACCTGCTGCAGGTCTTCGGTGCCGAGGACGTCTACTTCGAGCTTCAGCGCAACGGCATCGCCGCTCAGGACAAGGCCAACGAGGGCATCGCGCGGATCGCCGCCGAGGTCGGCCGGCCCGTGGTCGGCACGGGCGACGTCCACTACCTACGGCGTGAGGACTTCGACCACCACCGCGCCCTCCTGTGCGTGCAGACGAAGTCGACCCTCGAGCAGCCGAAGATGTCCTTCGACACCAACGAGTTCTACCTCAAGAGCTCCGAGGAGATGGCCGAGGCGTTCGGGGCCTGGCCTGAGGCCGTGCCCACCACGCTCGAGATCGCCGAGCGCTGTCATGTCGAGCTCGAGGTCGGAAAGATGCTCCTCCCTCACTATCCGACGCCCGACGGAGAGCCCGAGCCGCAGTATCTGCGCCGCCTGGCCGAGGAGGGGTTGCGCCGCCGCTACGGCGACCCGCCGCCCGCCGCGGCGCACGAGCGACTCGAGATGGAGCTCGCGGTCATCGAGCGGATGGGCTTCGCCGCCTATTTCCTGATCGTCTGGGACTTCGTCACCTTCGCCAAGGACAACGGCATCGCCGTGGGGCCGGGACGTGGCTCGGCGGCGGGGTCGATCGTCTCCTATGCCCTGCGCATCACCGACGTCGACCCGCTGGCCCACGGTCTGCTGTTCGAGCGCTTCCTGAACGCCGAGCGGATCTCCATGCCCGACATCGACATCGACTTCTCGGTCAAGGGCCGCGAGCGCGTGCTGCGCTACGTCGCCGAGCGCTTCGGCACCGACTCGGTGGCCCAGATCGCCGCCTTCGGCCGCATGTACCCGCGCAACGCCACGCGCGACGCCGCGCGCGTGCTCGGCCTCGACTACGCGACGGGCGACCGCTTGGCCAAGCTGATCCCCGAGCCGATCATGGGCCGCGCGCCCTCGTTCGCCGACTGCCTGCGCGAGGGAGAGGAGCTCGCCAAGGCCTACGCCCAGGACCCCCAGGCACGCCAGGTGGTCGACGTCGCGCGCGGGCTCGAGGGGATCGCGCGCAACTCGACGATCCACGCCGCCGGGGTGGTGATCGCCGACCGCCCGCTGACCGACATCGTGCCGCTCCAGGTCGCCGAGGACACCGACGAGGACGGCAACCGCATCCATCGCACGATCACCCAGTACGCGATGGGGCCGATCGAGGACATCGGCCTGCTGAAGATGGACTTCCTCGGGCTGCGCAACCTCGACGTCATCGAGTCGGCGCTCGACATCATCGAGCGCTCGACCGGCGAGCGCCCCGACATGGGCGCCCTGGAGCTCGACGACGAGAAGACCTATTCCATGCTCGCCCGCGGCGAGTCGATCGGCGTCTTCCAGTTCGAGTCCGACGGCATGCGCGAGGCCCTGCGCAAGGTCCGCCCGACCGAGTTCGAGGACCTCGTCGCGCTTGTCGCCCTGTACCGCCCGGGGGCGATGCGCCACATCGACACCTACGCGCGCAACAAGCGGGACCCTGAGCGCGCCACCTATGTGGACGAGCGCCTTCGTCCGATCACCGAGTCGACCTACTCGGTCATCCTCTACCAGGAGCAGTCGATGCAGATCGCCAAGGAGATCGCCGGCTTCTCGGGTCCCGAGGCCGACGACCTGCGCAAGGCGATCGGCAAGAAGGATCGCGTGCGGATGGCCTCGCTGCGCGAGCGTTTCGTCGAGGGAGCGCGGGCGACCGGAACGCCGCAGCGGGTGATCGACGAGCTGTGGCAGGCCAACGAGGCCGCCGCTGACTACTCCTTCAACAAGGCTCACGCCGCCTGCTACGCCCTGATCGCCTACCGCACCGCGTGGCTGCGCGCCAACCACCCCGCCGAGTACATGGCCGCGCTGATCTCCTCGGTCATGCAGACGAAGGACAAGGTGCCGTTCTTCGTCTCGCGCTGTGAGGAGATGGGGATCGAGGTGCTGCCGCCCGACGTCAACGAGTCAGAGCACGACTTCGTCGTCCTGCGCCAGGAGGGCGAGCGCAACGGCGGACGGGAGAAGATCCGCTTCGGCCTCGACGCGGTCAAGAACGTGGGCGGAGCGGCGGTCGACGCCGTGCTCGCCGCCCGGACGGACGGAGGGCCCTTCCGCTCGATCTGGGACTTCTGCGAGCGCGTCGACGCGCGGACGGTCAACAAGCGGGCGATCGAGTCGCTCGTGCGCTGCGGAGCACTCGCCTCCACGGGAGCGACGCGGACGGGGATGCTGTCGGTGCTCGAGCAGGCCCAGGGCGCCGGCCAGAAGGCACAGCAGGATGTGCTGCTCGGACAGGGCTCGATCTTCGACTTCGGCGAGCCGGACGCAGGGGGCCCCGGCTCGGGGTCGAGCGACTATCGGCAGGAGGTTCCCGTACCGGCGCTTCCCGACGGTCGCCAGGATCTCAACCTGTGGGAGAAGGAGACGCTCGGTCTCTTTCTCTCGAGCCACCCGCTCAAGGAGGTCCGGGCGGCGCTTCGGGCGCGGGTCGACTGCGGTCTCGCCGAGCTCGCCGACCGCCGCGACGGCGACTGGGTGACCGTCGGCGGGGTGATCGCCGAGGGCAAGCGCATCCGCACGCGCAAGGGTGAGCCGATGATGTTCGCGACCCTCGACGACCTCGAGGGCCAGGTCGAGATCCTCGTCTTCAACTCCGCCTACGCCCAGAACGCCGACAAGCTCGAAGTCGACTCGGTGGTGCTCGTGCGCGGGCGGGTCGACCACAAGGAGCAGGGCGAGACCAAGCTCGTCGTCCAGGAGGTCGAGCCCTTCGAGCCGACCCGCGACGAGGTCGAGCGGGCGGTCGCCGATGAGGCCGAGGTGGTGGCGGCGCCGCCGCCGCGTCTGTGCCTCCAGCTCGAAGCGTCGGTGCCCGCCGCCTTCCTCGACGACCTCAAGGAGGTCGTGAGCCACTTCCCCGGTCGCCACGAGCTCATGCTCTGCGTCGGGGAGCGGACGCTCGTGCTCGGACCGAGCTTCTGCGTCGCCGACTCGAGCGCGTTTCGTGCTGACGTCGCCTCGCTAGCCGGGGGCGGCGTCAGCGTGGCGTGAGCCGGACGCGGAGGCTCCAGCGACCGCCGGAGCGCAGTCGAGCTCGAACCAGATCCGCATTCCGCCGTCCCGCTCGGTGCCCCAGCGGTCGCTCAGGGTGTCGACCAGATGTAGTCCCCACCCCGAGCCCTGGTCTTGGCCGACGACCCGCGGGCCCACGACGAAGCCGCGGCCCCCGTCGACGACCTCGACCCGCACGGTCTCCGGCGAGGTGGAGACCAGCAGCTCGATCTCGCCCGGGGAGCGCTCCGGCCGGCTGTGGCGGACGCTGTTGGCGACGAGCTCCGACACGAGCAGGCGCAGGGTGCCGATCGTCGCGCGGTCGACGGCGGGCTCGAGCGGCCCTAGTGGTCGCTCCTGCAAGACGCCTGTCGTTTGCAGGAGAATCGGCGTGTGCAGGTGAATCGCATCGTCGTCCTGGTTGGGCGACGATGGGAGCGGAGATGGCGGCGCACGCCAAGCGGATCGAG